>NZ_JBHZPG010000013.1:0-119631 GCF_042788005.1 Peribacillus sp. YIM B13472 | reverse complement strand
GGGCAGGAACGTTCTACCCCAGCTACCGTTATCATATATCGATATAAAAAATGGTCAACCAGAAATAACTGGCTGACCTTTATAATACGAAAGGGGCAGGATAGTTGAAGAAGAACAAAGAATAATATTAATGTTTTTCTTTGATTTAGACATTATTTAATATGTCTATGTTTATGCTGGAAAGGTTTAAAAAGCAATACCTTGGCAGGCATTGCTTTTTTTCATCTGAGGAGGATTAGTGAGTAAGAAGGATGAGGGTATCAGAAGTAGCAACTTATACTAGAAAAGATTTGCCTCCATTTGTTTTAGCAACCTTCTTAGAAGCATCCTCTCGTCCAAAGTAATATCTGTTAATAGCCTACCTTGTTGTTTTCTCCACTTTTCATTAACAGGGGCTTCAAGGTCTTTTCCAGCGTCGGTAAGGAATATCCTGGTAATTCTTTTGTCGTTGTAATCTTTTCGTCGAATAATTAGCCCTTTCTTCTCGAGAGCTTTAACCATATTAGTAACTGTGGGAGCCTCGCAATTTAATTTGTTACAAAGTTCAACTTGAGTTAAGCCATCTTCTCTCCAAAGTTTACATAAAAGGTTATCTTGTCCAACATGCAAGTTAAGATCATGTAGTAAATGATTATAATTTCTTCGTGTCTGTGACGAAATTTTGTCTAAAAGCTCTCTTATTTCATCATTTAACATATAAAAACTCCCCGTTTAAAATTATTAGTGACCTAACTATAACTTGGAGTGTATTTTAAGTCAATTTATGGGTCATAGCCCAATTAATCGTTTGAACTTTTTGCCTTTTCACCATACTCTTTACCAAACGCTTCCATCATATCTAGAACAGGGATTAATTTCATTCCTTTTTCTGTGAGTGAATACTCTACTTTAGGAGGGACTACAGGAAACACTTCACGTTTAATGACACCATCGTTCTCTAATTCTCTTAGTTGCTTAGTGAGTGAACCTTGTGATAGGTCCCATAGAAAATTTTTGATGTCGGAATAACGACGTTTAGTTCCTTTTAAGTACCAAAGAATAAAATACTTCCAACGTCCAGATAAAACATTTTGAGTAAATGCTATTGCGTACATATCTTCTTTTTCATCTATAAATTCTCTTTGAAATCCATCTTTACAAACCTTCAATTTATTTCACTCCTGTCTATAAGTACAAAAATATGTACTATATCCATTTAGATTGCCCTCTTTTCAACTAATCATAATGACTTTATGATTGTCTATATAAACCAAAGCAAATAATTACTAGTTAATTATTTTTATCTGAAAGACGATAAGATTAACATTATTTTTTGGTTTTATAGTTAGTAGGCTAACTAATTATACCATAGATAGGAGGTTTTGATTAGTGGATATAGGAAATTCAGGACTAAAATTGTCGATTTTAGACTTCGTTCATATTTATAAAGAAAGTAATGCTAGAAAAAGTCTTCAAAATACAACAGAAATGGTTCAATTAGCAGACCGTTTAGGATACACCAGGTATTGGTTCACTGAGCATCACAATACAGCTACTTTGATGAGTACCTCACCTGATATGTTAAGTATGCATGCAGCTGCTCATACCAAAAACATTCGTGTAGGTTCTGGTGGGGTTATGTTACCTAATCACAGTCCTTTGAAAGTGGTGGAGAACTTCACTCTTTTAGAAGGATTATATCCAGGTCGAGTTGATCTTGGTATAGGTAGGGCCTCTGGAACTGATGGCTGGACTATGTGGGCTTTGCTGAGGTCCAAAGAATTATTAGGAGTAAATGATTTTCCCGAGCAATTAGACAACTTGCTTTCCTTTTTTGACCGTAACTTCCAAATTACTCATCCTTTTAGTAACATAAATCCCCCTGGAGACAAATCGATGGTACCTGATATGTATATGTTGGGTTCTAGCGAGGGTGGATTACAGTTTGCACTCGAAAAAGGCTTAGGATTTGTATTTGCTGCACATCTGGCACCACAATTGGCTGTTCCGATGTTAAGAACTTACAATTCTAACTTTAAACCTTCGTCTTATTTAAGTGAACCGAAAAGTATGTTGGCGACTATTGTTATCACAGCTGAAACTGAAGAAGAGGCTAAGTATATTGCAGGACCGGCAGAGTTACTTTGGGCACGGATGAGTACAGGTTCAAAAAACCTTACATTTCCTACACCAGAAGAAGCCAAAAATCACAAATATACTCTAGAAGAAGAAAGAGCTAAGGAAAGAAATAAAGAACGCTTTATTATTGGCAGTGTAGCAAACGTCGCTGACCAACTTACTAAGACTGCGAAGGCAAGTTTAGTTAATGAAATTATTATTGCTGATTTTTATCCAGATCAAGCAAGTCGAAAAAGAGGACATGAATTATTGGCAAAGGAACTAAGGTTAATACAAAAAAATAATGAACTCGGTATGTAAGAAGGAGAATTCAATAGTGATTGAAAGAAAACTTAAACTTGGAGGTATCATCGACGGAGTTGGTTGGAACTATTTTGGATGGCGACATCCTGATATACCAGCAAACGCCAGCGAAAATATTGATTTCTATGTTGAAAAAGCCATCCAACTTGAGAGTGCGAAGTTTGATGCGATTTTTTTAGCTGACGTCAGTCATATTGGACCGGGCATGATACCACATTATCTTAGCATGTTTGAAGGAATATCTATCTTGTCTGCATTGAGTATGGTAACTCATTCTATAGGTTTAACTGCTACAATAGCTACTTCATATGCTGATCCATTTACAGTTGCCAGACAGATAGCTTCGCTGGATAAGATTAGTAACGGTCGAGCCGGATGGAATGCTATCACTTCTAATCCAGGAGGTTTAGCAAATTATAGCCGTACTCATTTAATAAAATCAGACCTTTATCCACTGAAAGAAGAATTTCTAGAAATTGTTGAAGGTCTTTGGGATTCGTATGAAGATGATGCATTTATACGTGATAAAAAAAGTGGAGTATTTTATGACCCAAGTAAGATGCATTCATTAAATTATACAGGCAATTACTTTTCAGTAGATGGACCTTTAAATATTAGTCGTTCTAGACAAGGAAGACCAGTTGTCTTTCAAGCTGGCACTTCCTCGGCTTTTATGGATATAGCTGCTAAGCATGCTGAAGTCATCATGGCGCCTGGAGATAATTTTGATTATCTAAAGGGATATACTGCTGAACTAAAAAGAAGAGTGGAAAATCAAGGACGTTCACCAAACGACCTCCTGATAATGCCTTCTCATAGCCCAATAGTTGGTAAAACAGAAGAAGAAGCACTAGAAAAATTGGGGGAAATAGAGTCATTAATGCCTATTGGTCATAGACTGCCAAGACCTCAATTGATGGGATCAGCGGAGAATGTGGCAGAGAAAATAGAACATTGGTATAGAGAAGGTGTAATGGATATCTTATTAATTAGACAAGATTACCCAGCGGGATTTGAAGACTTTATTAAGTTAGTTGTCCCAATATTACAAGAAAAAGGAATATTCAAAAAGGAATATGAGGCTAACACACTTCGAGGAAATTTAGAGCTACCTTACCCTGAGAATATGTATAAAGAATAACAAAAATTAAACCAGACAACAGAAGGAGAAGGTAACAATATGAAAAGTAATCGAATTACAAATCTAATAGGTATAAAATATCCCGTTATTTCAGCTGCAATGACATGGGTCACATCAGCAGAGTTTGTTGCAGCAGTATCAAATGCAGGTGGAATGGGTGTATTGGGGCCAAATGCAGGTCAAAAAGAAAAAGCGACAAGTGCAGAAGATATGGCAGACCGATTAACAAAAGAAATTCGCAAAGTGAGAGAATTAACTAACAAACCATTTGCAGTAAATTACATTTTTCCAATGGGAGGGGCTTCAGAAGATCCATTTACTAATGCTGTTTTTGAAGTATTGGTTAAAGAGAATGTAAAGAATGTTATAGCAATTGGACAGAGGGTCGTTGATCGTGAAATGAAACGACTTAAAGAACATAACATTAATGTAATTTACAGAGATTTAAGTCCTACTGTAGAAAAGCTTGTAGAAGCTGCAAAAACAGGTATAGATGCACTTATTGTTACGGGTTATGAAGCTGGTGGTCATATGAGTGATTATAAGATTAGTACTCTTTCACTTGTACCACAAGTAACATCACTTGTAAAAATCCCTGTAATTGCTGCTGGTGGGATTATAGATGGTCGGGGAGCGAAAGCTGCATTTTCTATGGGAGCAGAAGGTGTATACATGGGTACTAGATTTATTGCGACTAAAGAAAATCCGGCAAGTATAGAAACAAAAAACGCTATTATTAATGTAAAGAGCGAGGAGTTTATTGAATTTAAATCGGGTACGGGACATTTGAGAACGATACCGACAGAAGCGGGTAAAAAGGCACTAGAATTAATCAACCAAGGTAAACCTAAGGAAGCATATAAATATTATGGAGAAGGGTTCAAAATAGGGATGTTAGACGGAGACCTTGTTAATGGGACCGTAAGTGTATCTGAATCAGCCGGAGGCATTAAACAAATTCTAACATGTCAAGAAGTGGTTGAAGAAATTGTTCGTTCAATTGGGTAAAGGTTAGCTTTTAATCTCAAGTAAATTCCAACTAGGTAAGTATACTTGGTTTCATGACTGGTTTACCACTATCGGTAAACTCTGTGGATAGGAATCAAGTAGGTTTGGCGTTTGCATTCTGACAATTAAAATAATCAAAAGAGAAGAGGATACAAATGAATGAAACCATTAAATTGCTTAATAATCATACATCCATTCGCTCTTTTACAAATCAACCACTGACAGAAGAACAAAGGGTTGCAATATTTAAGGCAGCTAATCAAACATCATCTTTTAGTCTATTACAGGTAGTTTCTATCATTAGAATTACTGATCCAGTTCTTCGAAAAAAGGTGATGCAACTATCTGTAAATCAGCCATATATTGAAGAAGCAGCAGAGTTTTGGATTTTTTGTGCTGATTTTAACCGAAATCATCAGATAGCTCCAATGGTGGACCTTGATTATATTGAATACCTTTTAATAGGTTCATTTGATGCTGGGCTAATGGCTCAAAGTGCTTTAACTGCAGCTGAATCAATGGGACTCGGTGGTGTATATATCGGTGGAGTAAGAAGTAATATTAATGAATTAACTGAGTTATTAAGCTTACCAAAATATGTGGTTCCTTTAGTAGGACTATGCATAGGCCATCCTGCTGAAGAGAAACCAGGACTAAAACCACGTTTACCTCAATCGATGGTAATGTTTAATAATCAGTACCAATCTCTAGATGGACAAAAATTAGCAGATTATGACCAACAGATGCGTGAATATTACCGAAATCGTACTGTTAGAGCGCCATTCACCGTTAAGAAAGTAAAGGGTTGGAAAGATCATATTGAGGATCATCTTGAAAGAAGCAAACAGCCATTCATGCTCAAGTATTTAAACAAACAAGGATTTGCAAAAAAATAGCTGATATTAAAATGTTTCCCACAAAAATAATGTAATTTTGAAGACTACACTTAAACATCGGGGCATTGATCTAAAAATGATTAATGCCCTCTTGTATTTTAGTTTCATTTGGAAATAACCTGGCAGGATAATGGGAAAAGGATAAATTCTTTATCATCTCAGGTTTAGTATTTTTAATAAGCGGTTTACCTAAAACTAATGTATATGAACAGTGTTTACATTAAAAGATTTAAAATATGCGGAAATAGTGATCAAAGTTATTTTGATCACTATTTTTGGTTCCAAATTTTCTATGTCTTCTATTCAATCTAAAATTTAATACTAGAGCAATCATCAATATGGGTTTCCTAAATTATGAATTATATGTTTCTCTGTTTAGATTTACAATATCTTCATGAGATAATTCAGCTGATAACTTCTCTATTACCTTATCCCGTAGGAATGGGGCTTTTTCTTTATTTGCTTTTTTCAATGCTTTTGTTAGTTCTTCTTTTGTTAGTTCTGTGCAGTATGCAGGAGTTCCTGGTTGTTGTCTCCACGAATCACTTAAAGAGCCACTATCCACTGCATCAAAGCCTAGTTCGTTTACTACATCCATGATTACTTGTTTATGTGTTTGGTCATTACCGGCAATCACCATGGCAATGCGACCACTAGCACCTTCGGGGGTTCCTTTATTTTCTAACGTATAAGCTAATTGGTTGGTGAAAGCTTTAATGACAGGTCTACCTAATTGATTTGAAACCCATACACTTTCAACCATCCCGTTCTCAATTTCTTCAATCTTATTGTCTCTAAAAGGATAATAATTTGAAGTGTCTACAACGATTACTTCCTCTCCAATTTTATCTACAATGTTACGAATGCTTGGCATTACATGAGAAGGGAGAGATATTATAAGAACATCAATATTTGTTATTACATCTTCTAAACTCACAGGTGTTCCAGCAAGCTCTTTTCCTTCTAAATGTTCAATTCCTCGTGCATCTGCAATTTTGACATCATGTCCAGTCTTAACTAATTTTTTAGAAATAATTGACCCGATAGTTCCTGCACCTATAATTCCAAATCTCATTATTGTTCCTCCTAAGAATGTGTATATCAAAGAATTATTCTGCTTAAAGTTAACAATGATATTTTTATCTGAATAAATAATAAATATTCTTTATCAATCCATCTCATTAGATAATAAAAACCTATTGAGTATTTTGTTACATATACTAGAATGCAACCAATTCTCATTTTTTTGAAGAAGGCAATAAAAATTGCCTTAGTACATTTTTTTGTACTTAACAGTAGAATGCAGGTGAATGAGTGTCTAGAAAAGTAAGGATGGATGAATAATCCAACGGCAGTTTTTTCTTATGATAAAAGATTGTGAATGAATACACTTAAACAATCGGGGGCTTTTGTTGAATTAGAGGTCATTACATATTGGTCATATATAATATGTAATGACCTTTGAACACTTAATTAAAATGGATATATATGTTAAAGTGTAAAGCGAAGAATGTGAAGAAATGTACTTAAACTAACGGGTGCGTTAGCTGAAGATCGGAGCTGTCTTTAAGGCAGCTTTTTTTTATGGAACTATCGGGGCAGCATTCCTGTAATAACTGAAAATGAGGTTTGAACGAAAAAAGACCTCTTGATAAGATGAATGTGTCCTAAGCTGGCCAGCTAAAAAAGGACAAAACATCTATTTGGAGGTCTCACAATGAATTATAACCAAAATCATAAAATCACTCAAATTACTTCTGAAACCTTAATTGTCGGAATAGATATAGCCAAGCACAATCATGTCGCGAGAGCACAGGATTTTAGAGGATTGGAACTGGGAAAAACGTTTTTCTTTGAAAATACGAATGCAGGATTTCATTCGTTTCTAGATTGGATTAACCAACTTGTTAAAGAGTGTAAGTTAAATCAAGTGATTGTAGGCATGGAGCCAACTGGTCACTACTGGTTAAATCTAGCTCATCTTCTAAAAGAGAATAATATTAAGTTCGTATCTGTCAATCCACTACATGTTAAACGAAGTAAAGAATTAGACGATAATTCACCTACAAAGAATGACGTGAAAGATGCAAAATCATCGCACAATTAGTCAAAGACGGAAGATACACCGAACCAACCATTCCACAAGGAATTTATGCAGAATTCCGAGCGGCCAAAAAACTTCGCGATCTTCTCAACGTTGACTTACAGGTCGTTTAGGGACAAGTTCATAACTGGCTTGATCGTTACTTTCCCGAATTTTTGACAGTGTTCAAAAGTTGGGAAGGCAAGGCAGCTATTCATTTTCTAAAGCTAGAAGCCTTGCCACATGAACTTGTAAATTATACGGAAGAAGAGCTCTTACTTTCCTTAAGACAAGTGGTAAAACGCGTATAGGCTTAAAGAAGATACGAGCACTCAAAGAAGCAGCCAATCGTTCGATTGGCATTCGTCAAGGGACAGCTATGGCGAAATTAGAGTGGAGAGCTTTACTAGAGAAGTATGATTTTATTCAAATGAAATTCGAAGAATTAGATCATCAATTAGATCAGTTATTTTACCATATCCCAGGTGTCACACAGATGTTAGAGGTGTCAGGAATCGGTCGAGATACAGTAGCAGGGTTTTTCGCAGAGGCCGGCGACCTCAGAGATTATCAACATCCTCGCCAAATCGTAAAATTAGCAGGTTTAAGTTTAAAAGAAAACACATCCGGAAAGCACAAAGGTCAGACCAAGATTACCAAACGGGGACGAAAGAAATTGAGGGCTCTCTTATTCCGGGCAGCCATGATACTGGTGGCAAAGAACAAGGCTTTTAAAGCTCTTCATATATATTACACAACACGTTCTCACAATCCCTTAAAGAAAATGCAATCTCTAATAGCCTTGTGTAACAAGCTTATTCGAATTCTGTTTTCAATCGGTAAAAAATAATTTACATTTCAAGAAGACAAGATGTTAAGGGATATCCCTCATATGGCAACACTTGTAGTACATCAAACAGTCGTATGGCTCATATTGTTACGAATAATATTGTTACATATTTTTGTTACAGACGATGAAGTTGTCACTTAATAATGCCAGTCACATGATTCAATAATTGGGCCAGATTGTTGTGCGAAACGTATTCTAATTTAAATTGAGATGGTCACATTACTCAGATAAAGGTTAGACAGTTCTTTACAGACTGAAGGATTATATCAAAGAGTCTAATGATAGAGTAACGTCTTAAAGGGTCTCTCTTAGTCGAATAGCACTTAATTCAGTAAGGATAAAAGTGTTATACATATCAGTTAAGATTTGTCATTCAGGCGGTTACACAAAATCATTGACAGAACAGAATCTGTTTTTATTAATCCGAACATTATTTATGCACGACAACCATAATTAACGGTGGTTTTTTTATTTTATGCTTAATTTCCAGAAATCCCTGCTTTCGACGCAAGGAGATCGTGATTGGGGAACAACAATAATCTGGGCAAGGTCACTGTAAAATGCGGTGTAAAGTTTGTCCACCGACAAGTTAGGATTAGGATTGGAGGAGATCACATGTCAACTCTCGAGACCGGGGGAGGAAGATTTAAGAAGTTCTTTCTGAATAATAAATTTGTGTTGTTTCTGTTGATCTTACTGCTGATTGGTTTGAACATTTGGGTCTTTAACTTGATTTCTTTTGTATTCGAGCCTTTTATCGTTCTGGTTCAGACGATATTGCTACCGTTGATTTTAACGGGGGTTGTGTATTATTTAACGAATCCGATTGTCAATCAGCTTGAAAAGAGGAGAATTAAGCGTGTCTATTCCATTATCATCCTTTATTTATTGATCATCGCAATCATTACGCTTCTAATTTTTGCTGTCATTCCGGTTATACGTATTCAAGTCATGAGTCTCATCAATAATTTTCCGGCCTACAGCGAAGAGGCCAAGCTTTGGTTTAAAAAACTAATCGGAGGCGCGTTTTTTAACCGGTTTCAGCATACGACCGGATATAGCTCCACGGATTGGACAAATACGGTTATAGGCCAACTGACATCGTTTATCAATCGGTTGGGGAGTAGCTGGAGGAGCGTAGTAGGAGCTATATCGGAAATGGTTCTAGCCATTGTCGTCGTCCCATTCATTTTGTTTTATTTGTTGTTAGATGGCAGAAGGCTGCCACATTACATTCTGAATCTCATTCCGACCAAACTTCGTCCTCAATCCTTCGAGGTGATGGAGGAAATGAATCATCAAATCAGTTCTTATATCCGGGGACAAGTCATCGTTAGTTTTTGCATCGGACTCTTGTTATATATAGGCTATTTGATTATTGGCCTGAAATATTCTTTGGTTCTTGCGATCGCAGCAGCTTTCACAAGCATTGTTCCATATTTGGGGCCGGCGATAGCCATTACTCCGGCATTGATTGTGGCAACCGTTACCTCGCCAGCTATGCTGTTTAAGATGATTATCGTATGGACGATCGTCCAATTGATCGAAGGCAAGTTTATTTCTCCGCAAATTATGGGGAAATCGCTTCATATTCACCCAATCACAATCATTTTCATTATTTTAACGGCGGGTAATCTGTTTGGATTGGTAGGAATTATCCTAGCGGTTCCAGGCTATGCGGTCCTGAAAGTGATTGTTACTCATTTATTCCAATGGTTTAAAAGACGATCTGGTCTTTATAGACCTTCGGAGCAACAAGAAAAAGAAGTTCGTTAGCACACGAGGTGCGCCTGAACGGCATTCCGTATGATGGACAGTTTCCCCGCGGACCGTGGAAATGTCCCGGAATACCAATATGCCCTCCCGACTTCCTTTTGGGAAGCGGGAGGGTTGAAGAGATTGCTTTCTTGTTAGTTGCTCTTTTGACGAACGGATTTCCGTTTTTGTCATAGCTGCATGCCGGTCAACGCCAAGTGGATCATCTCCGTCATTGGGTTGCAAATCGGAAAGTAAAACCCAATTCAGACATTATCATAGATGGTTTATTACCTACGACTAGGTTTGTAATTATATTGGATATAGCGAGTAGCTTCTCGAAAAACCACATACATGGAAGTTCCAATTAATTTAAGCTATTTGATCTTCGGAAATCGAGCTGGGCTCAATGCTTGAAAAAATGGGGATCGCTTTTATTCTTCAACATACTAAAGGTTTATCCCCCTTAAAAGAGAATATTTAATTATGCTTTATAGTGGGGGATGTGTATGGAACTTTCAAACGTTAATGGAATTTCTACTCATTGGGGTACTAATAAAATCGTGCGCATTTGTTCACCTCTTTCTTTTAGCTTGCAGCATTTGAACATTCCTAACTTCTGCAATAAGTAACCCAGACATTAAAATGACCACAGCGGTTAAGTAAAACCATAAGACAAGTACAATGATTCCGGCGAGCTGACCATACAATCTCGTGTAATTCACATTCGATACGTAGTCAGCAAAAAGTAACGAAACGACTTGCCAACCGATTGCTGATAATAGTGCACCTGGCGATACTTCCCGTAATGTAAGTCTTTCATTTGGTAAAATTTTAAAGAAGAGAAGGAAAAATAGGAATAAAAACACTGAACCTAGACCCCATCTGACGACTAGCCAAATATATATCCACCCTTGCCAATCATCAACAGAACCTGCTAGCGATACCGCCCAGTGCAATCCACTTTCTATAAACGGTAAAAATAAGGATAGCGGTACAAGTGTCATAAACAAAAGCGTTACTCCAAGATCTCGAAGTAAACTTTTCCAATAAGGGAGTGTGCTTTTCATTCCATTTGCTTCATTTAATGTGCGTGCAAGTGCTTGCACGGCCATGGATGATATCCAAAATGCTGCAATTAAACTGAGTGACAAGACTTGCCCTTTGTCCGTTGCTAATATATTCGTTACATTGTCTTCAATGAGTGCAAAAGAATCACCAGGAGCAAAAGGTCTCAAGAAATCTAAGATTTGCTGTGCATCTACTGGAAAAAAGCTAATAAGTGACAGGATAAATAGCAGGAATGGAAATACCGATAAAAGAAGATAATAAGCTGTTAGTGCAGCTTCATCAAAAAAACGCTCAGCGAAAAACCTCACAAAAACACGTGTAACGATCTTCATTTACTGTTTCCTCCAAGCTTGTTCTTAAAGTCATTGTGACTGAAACCTATGAATTGGGCAAGAAAAAACCCATACAAAGTTAATGGGGTGAAGTGTGCGTTGGCTGGCCCTTTTTAGATATTTAAGTACCACTTTTTATGCATAAAAATGAGTCTTTCTATTAAACGTATAATGAACTTGGAATAATGATGCTAATCTTTTATGAGTTTCTTCCCCATGTACCGTAATGATGTGTTATCTTAATCAGTATCCCATATTGGGATGGGGATATATGAAGAATTAGATTTTAGTTACAGTATTGATAATCAGATAGGGATTAATTTGTTTTTATTTGGAAGATGGTTTATTTTTGAACAAGCGTATGAACCATCCGAAAGTGAACAGGCTATTTTAAGTGAAATGGTGCAGAAAACAGTTGAGAGTAAAGAGTATATAAAGTTAGCAGAAAAAGAGAATATTATATTGATGCAAACATGGATAAAAATAAAGGTGGAATGTTCCCCACTATTTTGGAGTAAGCGTCCGTACTGACATACAAACCTATCTGTTTGCTTGCAGTAATGAACAATGCTCAGAAATGGAAAGCGCAGGAACGAGTTATTCTCGATATAAAGACAAAGAACCACAAATTCCATTTAAAAAATAGAGAAAAGCCCAAAAAATAACTGAAATAAAAGAAAGCCTACTTCCTTAAATAGCAAGGATCGTAGGCTTACTTTATGGGTGTTTAATTTACAATAAAGTCGTACCGATTTGAAAAAAGTTTAACCGTTTTTCTTATGGAACTATAGGGGTAGGATAGTTGAACAAGGAGTTATAATATATTAGACCAATTCTTTATGTTATTAATAATAATTTGTATCTGACACAAAGAGGTAGTGTTTATTTTACAAATAAAAGAGGAAGCGATACATATGATTCATACTTTTGCGGTAACAAAGGATTTAAAACTAATAACTGATATACCATTAAAACGTTTAGATGATTCAGATATTAAATGGTTTTGGGTAGATTTCGATTCACCTAATGATGAAGAAGCACTGCTTTTAAAAACTCATTTTGATTTCCATCCACTAGCAATTGAAGACTGCTTACATTTTCTACAGCGTCCAAAACTTGATTATTATGATGGTTATAATTTTTTTGTTCTGCACACTTTAAACCAATTCTCCCTTGCACCTGAAGAATTAGATATATTTGTCGGACACAATTTTATTGTTACTTTCCATTCATCACCTTCAAGTGAAATAGGAATGGTTCGAAAAAGAGTAATAGAGGATAAAAGTACTATTAATAAAGGGGTTCTCCACATTTTTTATTCAATAATGGATAAAATTGTAGATGAGTATTTTCCAAGTATTTATAAAAGTGAAGATGAATTGAATGAAATAGAAACGAATAAAACAAATAAAGATTTAATTGAAAATGTTTATGAAATAAGAAACCAGTTACTTAAGTTAAGGCGCACTATTTTTCCGATGAGAGAATTGCTGTATAGAATTTTAAATTCGGAGAGGGTGATAGTCCCAAAAGATGAACGAGTCTATTTTATGGATATATACGACCATTTATTGAGACTTTCTGAAATGATTGAGTCTAATCGAGAAATGACAGCTGATATACGAGACAACTATATTTCACTTAATTCAAACCGAATGAACACAATTATGAAGACACTAACTGTTATGACATCAGTTTTCATACCCTTAACGTTTATCGCCAGTATATATGGGATGAATTTTGAATATATGCCAGAACTTACTTGGCAATGGGGATATTTTGGAGTGTTGGGAGTTATGGTATCAGTTGGCTCTGTAATGATGTTATGGTTTTGGCGTAAGGGTTGGTTTAAATGATTAAAAATAAAAAGCCGATGCAAAAAACGGGCACGATTGTTTGTGATTGTAATTTCAGTTTTATCTTTGTTTAATTCTAATGTTAGAAAAGAAGTCCTGTTCGACTCTTTACTAAATATCATGGCGATTAGCTTATTGCCGGTTGATGAATCGGTTACTTGGAAACGTTTTAGAATTTTCTCTTTTCCCTTTTTGGGGATTTTTTCTAGCATAAACTTGGTTTTATCCTTACCGCCATCAAAATCGCTTATGATTGTTATGTAGGATTCATCATTCATCCATCCACCAGATATATAATTTTTTGAATCTGCTTGATAAGATGCTTGAATAGATTGTTTAGTAGTCTTTGTAGAATTTTGAACCTAATTTTGTTTTGGTGCATCTACTTTTTCGTTTTTTACGACTTGTTCGTTGTCACAAGCAGCAAGATTTCCTAAAACCAGGAGTCCTACGGTGATTTTTTAAAAGTTTAACAAAGGCATGTCCTCCTAAAAAGATGATTATAAAAATTAAGGAGCAAAAACCAATGTTCCTATAAACGGAGAAATAGCCCGAATTAGTGCTACTAAAGTAATTGGCAGCCAAGCAAAAAAAGTCACTTTGCTTCTTTCTAATATGTACGAAACTCCAAATAATACGATGCTGGCAACTCCTACTACCCAATTAGTTCCTGTAGCAATGATATACATCAAAAAAACAATAATAACTAAGCCAGCCAAAAGATTAAATAATTGCGACTTACTCATTTTCTACCTCCTCCAGTATTTTATATTACCATTTTTTTGAAGAGCGCCATATTGTTTTAAGCAGGTGAACTTTATAGAAAAAGGTAAAGTGTTGACACCTTACATAGAGTAACTGTTCTAATTCAATAAAACACTATTTAGACCTTGTTGAAATATCAGTGCGTTAGCTGAAGATCGGAACTTTCATTAACGCAGTTTTTAACTAACGGGGCAGAATAGTTGAAAAACAAAAGTACATAAATATTACAAACAAATAAGACGGGTGAAAGGAATTTAAATAATAGGAGTTCTTATAGGAGAATATGCCTTTTGTGTATAAATATAAGATGAAGGGAGGGATAAATTTATGTATGAGACAAAAGGTTTTCAAAGTACAGACTTCGCAGAACTTATTCGGGTAGTTAATGATTTTCTTGGCTCATTAGAGGAAGGAAAGCTGATAGATGTTAAATACAAGCTGTTCCTCTTGCTGTAAGCATGCACACAGAATATGGAGTGAATCCTGATACAAAATATACGGCAATGATTATCATAAAGAAATAGTGAGCTTGTGGTTTTTTTCTGTATCTTTACATTTCTTACAAAAAATGTTATGATTAAAAAGAATTATTTTTGTTCGGTGTAAAGGATTTGTAACTTTTCATCTTGAAGATCACTGAGAGCAAGGATAGTATTACATTGTGTGTGTTTACACACTAGGAGGCAATACAAATGGAAAAAGGTAATGTAAAATGGTTTAATGGCGAAAAAGGCTTCGGATTCATCGAACGTGAAGGTGGAGACGATGTATTCGTTCATTTCTCAGCGATTCAAGGCGAAGGTTACAAAACTTTAGATGAAGGTCAAGCAGTGACTTTTGATGTGGAGCAAGGTCAACGTGGACCTCAAGCTTCAAACGTACGTAAAGCTGCTTAATTTTACAAAACAGGGAAGGCAGGCTCTTTTATGGGAGTCTGCTTTTCTTTTTTCTGTGAAACAAAGAACCCCCACTCGTAAAGGAGTAGGGGACATGAAAACAGTAAATCAAATGGTAAACCAAGTGTAGCATATAATTAAGGATTATCCTGATTTAATGAGAGTGGCTTATAATATGACTCTTATTTTTATGAGATACTTGAAGGATATTTTCTGCTTCGATTCTAATGGACTATCAAGGCGTATTGGGTATTTATGTTAAAATAAAGATTGTGATGAATTGCACTTAAAGTAACGGGTAGCGATTGCTGAACAAGGCAGTCGCTTTTTGTGCAGGAAGGTTTTATAAGGTTAGTAGAGGTTTCAGAATATACGGGGGAAAATAAACCTTCCCTTTATTGGTAATCCGACACGATTCCTATTGTTTTTGCTTTTTCTGATATTTAAAGAAAAAATTAGTTGACACTGAAAATAAATTTATGGTATTATTAAAAAATTTGATAAAAAATAATATATATGTTAAGGTTAAGAAGGTTACCATATATGGAGGTGGATTATTTGTTTCAAATTGGCGATAACATTGTTTATCCAATGCACGGAGCAGGTATAATTAAAGCCATAGAAGAAAAGGAAATCTCAGGGGAAAAACAACAGTATTATGTCATAAAAATGTTAATCGGTAATATGCAAGTCATGATTCCTACGGGTAAAATATTGAGTTCAAGTATACGCCCTGTTACTGACATAATTGCATTAATACACATCATAAACATTTTTCATCATGGAGAATCAGATAGATTACTGCCGTGGAAACAAAGGTATAAAGTGAACACGGACAAAATAAAAACGGGTAAAATACAAGAATGTACTGAAGTTGTACGTGATTTAATGCGTATGAAGAAAGAAAAAGCACTTAATACAAGCGAAAAAAAAATGTTAGATAACGCACATGAATTTTTGATTAGTGAACTGGGATTAATTAAAGGGATTACTGAAAATCAAATAAAAAGTTTCTGTTAAGGTTAATTTAAGATAATGTATTACATCTCCCGAAAATATCCTGAATTTTTTGGGAATATGTTTATTATTAAAAGTAAATCTTCAAAGACATTCAACTTCTCCAACTCACCTTTAGAGCATTAACCTCTTTTGTTATTTCTACAATCTAATCCACTTTTATTATTTAAATTTCTTTTACGAACGTTTGAAGTTTAATCAAATAACTCGATAAAATAGTCACTTGATTTTTGCAATCCTGATTCACACTGGCACGGACAAGGAGCCGTAAGGATGAAAGAGAGGTAGGGCTTTCATTGTTTTAGGCATACAATATATTATTTAAGTCATTATTTCTAGAAGAAAAAACATTCAATCTCACCTCTATCTTTAAGAATTTTTTACATCTACTGAGACAGTGAATAGTAATTGTTTATCTTCTTTACGTAAAAGAGAAAAACGAATTGGTAACACCATATGGTCAACTACAAAAATGGTTTCCAGACCAGGAGACCATTTTTTATTTTATTTACATAACAATAGTAAAGATTACTGGTGATGGTTTTAAATCCTTTGATGAAGGGCAACGCGTACAATTTGATATTCTAAAAGGACAACGTGGCTCTCAAGCAGAAAACGTTTCTAAAATTTAATTGATCTCCTACCCCTTGTAAATATGAACTCTGATCATAGGGGGACCAAGCATAATCACCGCTTTGTACTTGAATATACTTTTGTCATTTCCTTTTACTTCAATGGTTCCCCCGAATAAGGGGACAGCTCCCTTGTCCCATGAGACTACTTGTCCAATACTCTATCCCTAGCAACTTTTCTCGAACGAGTAAGTTGCCATCTAGAAGAACAAAGGAACCACCCACTCTCCACAAGAAGATACTATAAAAAGGTCCGTATTAATAGATCCAATAGTAGCTTTTTCTTGTTCCTGTTAAAGGAGATATTATTGATGACCCAGATTTTGATTCAAGATTTCATAATGGATATGAGGTTGTAAAAGTTACCCTAAATTATGAGACAAATGAATGTTATGTATCTCTACATCCACTTGCAAATGAATTAGAGGAAATTAGTATCAATGACTATATAGAAAAATTTGTAGCACATGAATGGCGTATTGTTTCAAAAGAAGAATTATTAACCTGCTAAATGAGAAAGATTCACCGCATACCACTGCATGTTATTGAAGTAACGGTGCAGGTTTGTTGAACAAGATTAAGGTTTAAAGGAAAAGTTATGTAAGGTAATTTTTTATTAGAAAGGTGTTTCGATTGTCTTATATACATGGGGAGGTGATTTGTTGAAGGAGAGCCAAGCAAATGAAGAATTATTCTCTCTGAAAAATCTTCGGGTCCTGTGCCTTAATTCTTTCGGTAATCTTGAGAATTTGTTTTTTAAATCAATTTCCTAACCTAATTGACTTTAGATTTGTTGATACTATGTGTTAGATGGTGACTTATCACCAATTTTAGACCATCCAACAATCCGAAGTGTAGGCTTTCTGAATAAGAGACATTACAATATTAAAGATGATAAGATGGATGCTTTGTTAAAGGATAAAAATGGTGGAGAAGAATTTAGAAATGTTATCAAGTATGTAAAATATGAGACATTTAGATATATTTATTAACTCAATTCTTAATGAACTAACGGGTGCGTTAGTTGAAGATCGGAGCTGTCTTTAAGGCAGCTCTTTCTTTATGGAACTATCGGGGCAGCATTCCCTGTAATCAGTGAAATTGAAGTTTGAACAAAAAAATAACCTCTTGGTAGAATGAGAGAGTCCTGAAGCTCGGCGGAGAAAAGGACAAAACTCTATTGCTAAATTCAAGCATGTGGCACGTGCTCAAGACTTTAGAGGAATGGAGTTTGGATCACCTTGTTATTTTGAGAATACAAAAGAGGGATTCGAGCATTTTCTTAATTGGATTATGGAAATCAAGAAAGAACAATGTATGGAGAATGTGATAGTTGGGATGGAACCGACAGGGCATTATTGGTTCAACCTAGCTCATATGTTAAAAGAAAATGAAATTAAGTTTGTGGCTGTAAACCCTTTGCACGTCAAGAAAAGCAAGGAGCTTGATGATAATTCTCCTACTAAAAATGATGTGAAAGATGCTAAAGTCATTGCACAGTTGGTCAAAGACGGAAGATACGGCGAACCAACGATACCACAAGGAGTGTATGCCGAACTACGGGTGGCGAAGAAAATTCGTGATCTTTTAACAGAGGATCTTCAGACGGTCCAAGGCCAGGTCCATAACTGGATTGATCGGTACTTTCCAGAATTTCTAACGGTATTTAAGAAGTGGGAGGGAAAAGCAGCATTACAATTCTAAAAGGTCTATGCTTTACCACATGAAATAGTAAATTTCACTGAACACGAACTGTTAGCCCACTTAAGAAAAACCGTGACCCGAAGTGTAGGTCTAAGCAAAATTCGTAAGTTAAAGCAAGCAGCCAGTAGGTCCATCGGACTTCGACAAGGCTCCGAAATGGCAAAACTGGAGCTGAAAACGCTTCTGGCTAAATATGAATTAATCCACTTAAAATTCGAAGAATTGGATACAAAAATAGATTGTTTACTTGATGAAATACCAGGTGTACCACAAATGTTAGCGATAAAAGGTGTTGGTAGAGACACTGTTGCCGGCTTCTTTGCAGAAGTTGGTGACCTTAAGGAATATACTCATCCCCGACAAATTATTAAGCTGGCCGGCTTAAGCTTAAAAGAAAATACCTCTGGTAAGCATAAGGGGAAAACAACCATCACAAAGAGGGGACGGAAAAAGCTGCGAGCCCTGTTGTTCAGGGTTTGTATTTCTTTAATAAGTCATATTTGCACCCGAACTCGCAGCTTATATGAAAATTGCACAAAATCATTTCGGGAAAGTGAAGGGCGGTTTTGTATCCAATCGTTCTTTTTATGTACGGTAGAATTAGTTTTTAAAGAAGGAATTAAAAAGTGCGCATTAGCAAATGGAATTTGCTGATATATGGGAAGAGATGAAGTTAAACCGAAAAAATAGATTCCTGCCTCAGTGAGATTGTAGGGTTGAAACCAACACACCGAAGAATTAGTAAGTATGGATGTTTCCCCATCTGGTAAGATGGGGAAGTCCATATCGGAGGAGTTTGACATTGATCTAGCTCTGTAAGCATCAATATAAAGATGGATTTTCTTGAAAGCCTCGATTTCTAAGGCCGTTTCAAGCTAAGTTAATGTATTTCCATAATGTGAGATAAACGAATGGAGAAGATTTTTTGATTATTATCCTTTATGGATAGGGTTTGTTCATTAAGGTTAAGTTTATACATACTGCCTTTACACGTTTCTAAAAACCCATCTTTAAAATAAGTGATTGTCATTATCCCATTTTTTTTTAATGATTTTAATATCATCTGATCATCTCCTTCCTGTCTGGCTTTATTAAAGTTACTTTTATGCTAGAAACCATTTATTTATGATGATTAGTAAGAAAACTTAGTGAAACAATTGGTAGTATAACTATAGTATACACTAAAAAATGCAAGCGCTTTCATTTATATTTGAACGTTGTGTGAAAGATTCAATATTTTTCTGTTGGATATTTTAAACCCTATAAAGGATATAGGGTTTAAAATAATAATGGCTGCCATTAATACGAGGGAATGCATTGAGAACTTGCCTATGTATTTCAAAAGAGATTCTAGGAACGATAATACGATTTTTAGGAGACCTTGAAGCAGAGGGAATTCAAAAGAGGAATATCATTCAGAAGGAAAGGCTTCATTTAAGATTCCAAGCTTGGGATCATGAAAGAAAGTCAGCTTTGGCTTATTCAATGGATTGTAGCGCCAGTGTAGCCACAACTATGCTGCTGATTGCTAGTATTAGAAATCGAGACGTCTTTACACAAATGGTGGATTGAGAGGTAATTCGTTTACTTGATCCGGGAAGGCTTAAAAGTTTAAAGATGATTCAGAAATATATTTCAAAAAATTGAATGACGAGCACATTTCACTTTTTTCTCTAATTTCATATGTAGCGCATGAAGTAGTGAAATACTACAAAAACGCTTCCTGAAAAATTGAATCTTTGGATAGATGATAATATAAAAAATATTGATTAAAATTATAGAGAATAACATGTTTCAAGTCAAAACGGGTGAGGAGGTATGAGCATGAAAATGTTTAAAATGAGTGCTGTTGCATTGGTCGCTGTGTTGTTGTTCCCTTCTTCTACATTTGCAAGTGGTTGGGATTACTTAGGAGAACAATCTCTTTATTCTAATGGTGCTGAAAGTGATGTGTTTGCCTCTACTGGTGGTGATTATAAGATTTGTCGGGATTCTTACGTGGGTCCAGCTGGTAAGTTAAAAGTTGAATTGTGGGAGTACGATCCTGATAGTTATAATGATTATGTAGGGGTAAGATATTTAGATCGAGGCGAATGTGGTATTTTCCGGGGTATTGGTAACTTTGTTGATGGAGGAAATGAAGCGGAATTTTTTGCGAAATCAAGGACTAACAGTGATATGCATTTAATCTTTTATGATTAATTCACTAACTGAATGAAAAAAAGACCTGGGATTGATTTGTAAAGGCTAAAGACTCTTTTTGCACCCAAAAAATTCCTTTAATCAATAAAACGCGACTATTGCCCTTGTATCAGCCTGAAAAGTTGGTGCGGGGGTTTTATTTTGTTTGGCTACCTTTACTTCCCAAGGAAAATAGCGAGATGTTGGAAGCTTTGCCACGTTATTTTTCACAGGCGGGAAACATCCCTCACAATATTAGGCAACATAAATCTTTCCCCGTTCATATAGTGAGGTCATCTTTACGTCATACCAACCTCCACAATATAGTCATAGCAATTCTCTCTTATCGATTAAATTATTTTTTTAATAAATCACATCTCCTTTAGAGGAAGTTACACCAAAATAAACCCCTTGGGAGCCATCGTGTTTATCGTTTTTCACTTATATTATTCTAGATACAGAATATGAGGAAAATGATGGAATAAATAATTCATAATTACCCGACTTGAACGATGCAAATAAATGGGGCGTTTCTACAACATTCTGTACATGTCGCTTCGGCATTTAATGTTTTGATAACGAAGTTACTGTACCACTAATGCTTCGCCTAAATTCTGTACCATTAAGGGCTACTGCCGCCATACCGAATGAGCAGGAAACCGTAAGAATTATGGATTAAAGATTAGTAGAATAAAAGGTCACAAGGATAGCAGCCGGGCGGCTGCTTTTTTTATTATTTTTTCCCTTTGCCTTCCGAATCGTAAAACAGCGCAGGCCGGCTAACCTCCCAGCCGCTAGGACACCCGAACCTTTCCGGCAGGAAGCTAAGACGGCATGACATTAAGTTCCCTGTCGATTATGTCATGAAGGTCAAGCTCCGGACGCTTTGCAAAACGTTAAATCCGATATATAAGCAAAAAACGGGGAAATCCTTGACGCAAACGACCTGCAATACCTTATTGCTAAGGTTCGGCTTGATAAAGAGGAAGGATGTGGATTATAACATTCCCTACACTGACACGAAGGAATATATGCATACCTACTTGCTGGAAACGGAATACGGCGAAAGGGAGGGATTGCATGAAGTTGCCATCTTGAAGGACCTGTCCGATCGGAGGGTTGCCTATTGCATGTTCCATCATGCCATTGCCTGGTTAGAAAGAGGTGGTCCCATTGAAGAAATCCTATAGTCAATTCAACCTTTTATCGAACAAGCTGCTTTATGGGACGAAGGAAAAAAAGGGTTTTTTTGATTACTTTTTGCCTAAACATTGATATCTGCAAATTGAGGTACCCTACTTTGAGTTTTTAAGGGGAGAGGTATTCGTCGAAGACATGATGGAGAGAATCCTTGGTTATTATTTGTCGGTGTGAAAATTTGGGACATTTCTACACCCAAACCCATATTCAATGCGGGTTTCCTGGCAGCAAGCAACGCCCAGTAGATGCTTGGATTATTTCCTTCGTGAAAGTTAGATACGACTCCCTTAAAGTTAAACGCCACCGATTGATAATTCCCAGCAAAATTGAAAAAGGAACAAGGCAAGCACTTAATAAATAATAATAATCCTCAAGGTACTCAGTATAATAAAAGAAAGGTTAAGGAGTTGGTTTCTTATGGAAAAGCAATTGCCTGAAACGCTACTGGAACCTAAAGTGATCGCTGAAATGGTGCTAAAAAGAGCCCTTGAGGATTACAGGAAAGCCCAAATTGAAAAACAAATCGATGACTCATTGAAAAACCGAAATAAGGTAGAGTTTTTCCGGTTAACAAATGAATTAAAACGAACACATAAAATGCTTTAGCTTATTTCTTCATTTAACTTGATAAAAAGAAATTCACTAAAGTAAAAACAATGGATTAGGAAATGTTGTTTAAATCAAACTTTACGAAAAATTCGGGGGCTTTCCATTATGGAAAGCTAATGTCTATGCTACAATCATTACTACAAGCATGCCATTAATATAAGTTGATGTTTGGGAGATCACTATGGGAAAAATAAAAATAGCTTTATTACACCTATTGCCTATCGCTGGTGATGTGGAGTATAACCAAAAACTAATTGAACAAGCCATTCATATAGCATCAAATAATAATGCCGAATGGATTATAACACCCGAACTATGTGTCAGCGGACTTCAATTCAATCATAAGATTGGCACTGGATGGATTAACAGGCAACCTGATGCTTGGATGAGTAATTTGAGCCGTAAACTAAAGAATTTAAAAACCACTGTATTTTTAGGTTGCCCTGAAAAAGGCAGTAACGGAGAGTTGTATAATTCTGTGTTTGTCATAGATAAAAAAGGTCATTTATTAGGTAAACAGAGAAAAATCAGTGTTATTGATGATTGGTCAGCTTCGGGGGATGTAATAGAGCCAATAAAAACAGACAATGTTGAGGTTGGTATTATGATTTGTGCTGACGCATATACCAACGATATTGCTAGCAACTTATTTGAAAAAGGAGCAGAAATATTAATTGCACCATCTTCCTGGGGTCCCGGATTACATGGTCCAGAGGGAGAATGGGAACAAAGGTCATTAGAAACAGGACTGCCTGTAATTGTCTGTAATCGTACTGGTGAAGACGAAACTGTCCGTTTTTGGGATGCAGAAAGCATGATCATAAAAAATGGTGTACCCCTCCTAACACATAAATCAAAACAATCAGCTATACTTACCTTTGAATGGGATTTACAAAGCATGGAATTAATATCCCCTCATTTCGAAGTCGATTACATATAATGAGAACTTAATTTACTACATACATGCACTAGTGTTCAATTAAAGGTTGCGTTAATTTTTTAAGGAACATGAAAATGAAAAAATTTTGTTTCAATGCATAAACGGAGAAAACCCCTTGGCCGCCAAGGGGTTTTATTTTTTATGGGTTCCTTAAAGAGTGTTTATGACAAAAAAAAGCCCGACCAATTAAGGTCGGATTTTTCATATACAGCAGAAGCCGCCATATCCATGACCGCCGCCGCTCTTGTGCAGTTTCCAAGTTATTTAGAATAGGGATATCAAAAGTACTTATTGGACCATCAACACGAATATGACTGAGCCTTTTTAAGCCTTTATAGCTGATTCCCCAAAACTCAGTGTTTAGAACATAAATGAACAAGGAGGAGTTAAATTTCCAAATATTCGAAGGTATTCAACTGATAAAGTTCTGAAATACTAAGAAAAAATGCGGGAGAAACCAAATGAAAAACAATAAATTTTATCAAGTAATTATCGCTATTTTTATACTTGTCTTAATGGTCGATCATTCGGTCTATGCAGTGGAATGGGAAGATGAAGAAGGACCCATAAGCTTTAAAATTGAGATGTTACCTTGGGAGATTGTGAACAACATTATTCCTAATAAAACTATTTTCACCATTATTGATATTGAAACTGGTTTATCATTTAAGGTACAGCGAAGAGCAGGAAGCCATCATGCCGATGTACAGCCACTAACCAAAGAAGATACTCAAATCATGAAGAAAATTTATAATAATAAATGGAGTTGGAATAGAAAAGCCATTATTGTATTAATCAATAATCAAATGATTGCTGCATCTATGCACGGAATGCCACATGGTGCCGGTGCTCTACAAAATGGTTTTTCGGGTCATTTCTGTGTTCATTTCTCTGGAAGCATTACGCATCGTTTGAAAAACGAAGATCTTTCTCATAAATTAATGGTATTGAAAGCGGCTGGTAAGCTTGATGATTATATACAAACGGTAAGTCCCTATGAACTTATACGTATTTTTACCATTGCCGTTAATCAAGGAGATCAGAAATTATTAACAATGACCTTATCAAATCCGGGACATCCTAATCGTGTCAATAAAATTGTTAAAGATATTACATATTTTGGAGTTGATGATCCTTTAAGACAACCGTCGGAACAACTAAATGGGCTATTTCTCGTGGATGTACCCGTTCAAGTAGCTATTTATAAGAAGAGAGAAGGCAAAGAAAAAAAGGTAATGCATTTTATGATCCGGAGGGAAAGTTTGACTGATCGTTGGTTTATTGATCAAGATTCGCTCCATGAAGACTTAAAATAGGATTTGTGAAGTTAGGTATTGAAATGATTAATCCTAACTATATTAGTGTGGAGGTGCATTCAATTGAGATTAACATGGATTGCCGGAATTTTACTATTCGTTCAACAAGTGAATATCTCTGAAAGCTTATCGGTAACTCAACATGGGCAAACCATTGCGACTGTAAACCGTGCTGATGTTACTATGCCCATACTAAATGTTCCTATGATGGACCTGGATAAATACAATCTGTTTATTGAAAAACTAGACCGCCAAGTGTATCAAAAACCTGTAAATGCCACTATTGATAAACATGGTAATATTCTACCTGGGCGGGTAGGTTATAAGCTTTACCGTCAGGCGTTTAATGAGCAATTTTATTCCTTTTTGTATAGTAGTAAAGCATACAAATTGGAAGTGCCTTTGCTTGCTATTTATCCAAAAGTTGACATCGAATTGCTTGCTCAGATTCGTGTGAAAAAAATAGGTGAATATAGAACCTATTTTAATCAGAACAATAAAAATCGTTCAAATAATATCTTGCTTGCTACAAAAGCAATTAATAATTATGTCGTGTTTCCAGGAGAGACTTTTTCTTTTAACCAAGCCGTTGGCAAGAGGACAGGAGACAAAGGGTATATGCCCGCTCGGGTCATTGTCGAAGGAGAGTTTTCTGAAGGGATCGGTGGAGGGATCTGTCAGGTGTCATCCACCCTGTTTAACGCTATCGACAATGCAGGATTGCAAACTATTCAGCGCTATTCCCATACTAGGAGCGTTCCTTATGTTCCATCTGGTCGGGATGCTACAGTAAGCTGGGATGGTCCTGATTTTAGCTTTAAAAACAAGTACAATCAACCTATCCTAATCCGAGCTACAACACACGGAGGAATTGTGAGCATCGCGGTTTATTCTTCAGATATGATTAATTATGAGACCCGAAAAGTTCCCAACGCTTCAAAACACATATCAAAAGAAATATCGGTGTGATTAATAAATAAACGCAAGCACGTTCTGTCCGTGGAGCTAGACACCAATACTCATCTTAAGAATAGAAGAAACTCGTCAAAAAAAGCCTTTGCAAGGGGGGCTGCCCCTAACAGAATGAGTCATTTTAAAACTCTTTTGATAAGGTTTACCTTTATCCAAAAATGCTTGAACCTGACTTTCCCCTTTTGAAATATCCAGACCAACGACTGGATTCATTCTAAATCTCCTCCTAATCTAGTGGATTACCGGTACCCCTATTTCTCCTTGCAGTGTCACAGCTTCGCTTGTTATACGAGATCTATGTCCCAACCAGCCTAATCATAATTCTACAAGTAGGGGGCAAACTGTTTAGTTGACGGGGTCTATCCCCACGAGCAGGTACGTTTTGCCCCGGCTACCGTTATAATAAAATCATATAAAAAATGGTCAACTAGAAATGTTTTCTGGCTGACCTTATAATACGAAGGGGGCAGGTTAGTGCCATAACAATCCTTAGTAAATTTTATTTTGTTATAATGGAAATAAAATCTTAAATATTATTAGGAGATAAAATGTTTAACAAAATTAAGACTTGGGCGAGAAAATTAAAACGACAGATCTTTATCCTTTACTTTGCTTGTAAAGATGAACGGGTGCCTTGGTATGCAAAAGTATTTACGGCTTGTGTCGTAGCTTATGCATTCAGTCCGATTGACCTAATACCTGATTTTATACCCATTCTTGGTTACGTAGACGATGTAATTCTCGTTCCAATAGGGGTAATGATTGCATTAAAGATGATACCAAAGAGTGTATTAACCAACTGTGAAGTTAAGGCAGAAGAAATGATGAAAAAGGGTAAGCCGAAGAATTGGATAGTCGGCTCAATAATAGTATTGATTTGGGGCTTAATTATAATATGGGCTATTACTAATATTTATCGCTTAATCAACTGATATGAACGAAACTGTCAACCCACCACGCCCAAATGTTTTAAATGGTGTTACATTCAGCAATGAATAGAGATATTCCTTGTTCAACTTATAAACCAAAATACCATCTTAAAAGTTGAATAAGGATAACTTAAAAACTTGGCACGAAGGCAAAAACGTTGACGGTGGTATACAAACTGATATGCGTGGGTTGGGTACCATATTTCACTCCATCCGTCACGGAGATGCCTAGGACTAACTGCGCACGTTCAGTACTTAGACCTAGTGCATAGTTGAACATGAGGGTTCTCCTTTCCGGGAGTTTGCCTTCGAGCCAAATCTTCAATTTTCATTACTTTTTCGATAAAACCACATTTATTACATAGTCTTACTTTCAATCTGTTTAAGCAACATTTGATTGACTTACTTGCTAATTCTCAATTTCACAGGCAATAGCCCATATAAATCCAAGCAACTCTCTAGCAACAGCAACCACAGCAACTTTTCCACCTTTTCCTTTAGCAGAGATGCGATGATATTTCATATGAAGACGGTGTTGTGCTTTCCAAGCAATCCGTTTTGCCTCTGGATCCTGATTTTCTTGACGTTTAAGTAATTCACCTTTAAGAGATGGCCGGTGCCGGTAAGACCAACAGACTTCTACAATGGAACGACGAACTTGAGAATTTCCTGTTTTCGTAATGGAACCTTGCCAACGAGTTGATCCACTAGAGTATTCTTTAGGAACAAGTCCAGCATAAGACATCAATTGTCTATGGTTAGAAAAGCGAGAAAACTGTCCAATTTCAGCTACTAGAGTAACCGCAGTGACTTCTGCGACGCCTCTCAAAGTTAAAACCATTTAATGCTATTGTATATCTCCTAAAGGGAGTGATGACTATATCGAGCATACCATTCGGTTACCTTATTACTGTGCTTTTTGTCGCTTGGTGCACGTATTTCGTAGTGGCACCGCCTAATTTACCTAGAATTTTTAATTCTTTAGGGCCTTACTTCAGCGTAATAAATGAGCTACCATTCTTTGCACTTTTCTGGTTGATTTGTTCAACTTCGTTAGCCTTTATTGAAGGCGACATTCATTCTCCGGTTGGGTGGATGGCTTTTGGAATAACAATTTTGGCAGTGGGAACACTCGTAGTGATTATCCATCGGGGATTACAAACTTCTCCTGTGGTCAGTCAAGCCATGGATGATGGTCTGGAGGAAATGTGGCGTACTACTATTAACCCTAAGATTGAGCGTCGATTACACAAGAAATTTAGTGCCAAAGCTTTACTCGGTCCATTCTTTAAACGACGATACGATATAGAGAGGGTTTCAAACATCCACTACGGTAATGCAGGTATGAGGAATCAACTGGATGTTTATCGCCATCGCTCTCATCCGACGGGCTGCCCCACGTTGGTGCATTTGCACGGTGGAGGATTTGTAGGCGGTAAAAAGAACAGCCAATCTCTCCCTCTTATTTACCAGCTCGCGAGCAAGGGGGTGGTGTGCATCAGTGCGAACTACCGCTTAAGTCCTGACGTGGAATTTCCCGACCAGTTGATTGACATTAAGAAAGTAATTGCTTGGGTACGCAAGCACGGGTCCGAGTACGGAGCTGACCATACGACGATATTTTTAGCTGGTAATTCAGCGGGGGCTCATTTGACTGCTATGGCTGCACTGACACCAAATTCCCCTGCATTCCAGCCGGGTTTTGAGTCTGTTGACACGTCGGTAACTGCCGCCATTTGCCTATACGGCTATTACGGTTATATCGATACAAAACCTGGATTTTTCTCATCTCCTATGGCTTACAGTGGAAAAGAAGCACCGCCATTCTTCGTGGCGCATGGTGATCAGGACAGGTTAGTGCCAGTGAAAAATGCCCGACACTTCGCGGAGCACCTACGTGATTCCTCATCTAATCCGGTTGTTTATGTCGAACTTCCTGGTGCTGAGCACAATTTTGATTTGTATCACTCCATACGTACAGAAGCAGTCGTGCATGGCATTGAAGCCTTTACAGCTTGGGTTCTGGCAAATAACAAACGTAATTAGTCCTTAATTTCACAAACGGGTGCATTAGCTTAAAATCGGAGCCGTCTTTAAGTCGGCTTTGTCTTATGGAACTATCGGGACAGCATTCCTGTAATAGCTGAAAATGAGATTTGAACGGAAAAAGACCTCCAAATAGATGAATGTGTCCTAAGCTGGTCAGCTAAAAAGGACAAATACATCTATTTGGAGGTCTCACAATGAATTAAAACCAAAATCATAAAATCACTCAAATTACTTCTGAAACCTTAATAGCGGAGTAGATATCGCCAAGCACAATCATGTCGCAAGAGCACAGGATTTTAGAGGATTGGAACTGTATTATTTTAAACTGTTATATTCCTCATCTGTTACTGGTTCCAACCATTCCGGCGTACCTGCAGTAATTGCAATGTGTTCAAACCAGCTTTCTTTTGTAGCACCATGCCAGTGTTTTACACCATCATGGGTGACAATAACATCACCGGCTTTTAAGAATTGAGCAGGTTTTCCTTCTTCTTGATACCAACCTTCGCCACCAGTTACTAATAAAAGTTGAAACCCATTACGATGAATATGCCAGTTATTTCTGCATCCTGGTTCAAAGGTTACATTCCCAACACCAACATTTACTTTAGGATCTGCAATTAATGTCTTAAGATAACTTTGTCCGACAAAAAATTGAGCATATGCTTCATTTTTTTCGCCGACTGGGAAAATAACGCCATTTTTTATTTCTTCATGTTTTGCCATTTTACTGCCTCCAATACCTTCATTTTTTTATTAACCAACTTGAACAGTTGATCGAATTATCATTTCATTAATGGCTATATCAGATAGTTGCCCAATAGGAAAGGCAATTGCACCAGCAATGAGGTCAGCATCAATTGCGGATGGTTTCATCCAACACAGCTAAACAATTAATATTCTATTTCTTAGACTGTATTGTTACCAATCAATTAGTTTTCCACCTCTGAAAAACTTTCCGTTCGGTCCTTCAGATCCAATTGTTGCTAACCATAAGAAAGACTCAGCTGCTTGCTTAGGTGTCCTTGGAGCAGAAGGTCCCCCCATCTCTGAGCTTACCCATCCTGGATCGACAGCGTTTATTTTAATATCACCTTTGACTTCTCCAGCAAGCAATTGTGTCAATCCGTTTAAGGCAAGCTTAGACAACTTATATGCTCCTACTCCTGGATATGACATTTGGCTCATCCCGCCATATTCTGAGGAAACATTAATAATTCTGCCATAGCCTTGTTTTTCCATGATGGGAATAAAGGAACGGATTACATGGTAAACTCCAAAGAAATTGGTTTCCATTGTTTTCTCCAGAATGGAAGGGTCCATAGTCACTAACTTTTTATCCTCATCCAAATACACGCCTGCATTTTTAATCAATACATCTAATCTTCCATATTGCTCATTTACAGTGATCGAGGCCTGAAAAATGCTTTCTTGATTGTCTACATCCATTACCAGAAATGATACGTCTAAATCTGACTTCTTAAGTTTTTTGGCAATTTTATGACCCATTATTGAATCTCGACTCGTCAAGATGACCTTAAAACCTTCCAAAGCCAATTGTTTGACCAGCTCATATCCAATCCCTCGATTACCGCCAGTGACAAGTGCAACTTTTGTACCCTTTGTCATTTTCCAATATCCTCCTTTTTGCTGCTAATCATAGGCAAGAGTAGACTTTTGTACAATCTAAATTTAAATGAAGGAATCAGCCCTATTCCCCGACTAGCTTCTGTTAGAATCTTTAAGAATTTCCATTTAGCACACTTCGTAGTAATTATAATTGGTTACATGACTTAGTATAAGGGTTAGAGTGGACTCTAATTCAAGGGAGAATTTTATAAATAATAATTAATTTTTTTATTGGCTTATTGTTAACTTTAGATTAAGACACTTTGTATCGTTAGATGAAGGAGTGAGGAAGTAAAATTTTAAGAAAAAAGAAGAAATTTGCAAAAGTAGGAGTAGAAATTAGCAAATGCAGTGGTTTTGGAAAAGCTTAGCTTTATGTGCATAGTGAATATCACAAATAGAGCAACCGATCCTACAAATTAGGTTTGAAGGATCGGTTGCTCTATGTTAATTAAAATTCCCAATTTTATCGTTTTTATGAATATCTTCCGTTCCAGCCTCCAAGGCAGTTTTATAATAGTTACATTTAAGATTTATTAGTTCCATAGTCTTGTTCATTTCTTCCAACTGTGCTTCTACAGCAGCTTTACGTTCTAAGAACATGTCATATCTTTGCTGTAAGGTGGAATCCCCATCAGTACACCAATCAATGAAATTTTTAATTTCTTTAATAGGCATCCCGGTGGATTTAAGACATTCAATGATTTTTAAAGCATTAATATCGGATTCCTTAAACAGTCGTGTTCCGTTAGGTGTTCGTTCTACAAAAGGCAAAAGTCCCTCCTTGTCGTAGTAACGTAAGGTATATGTTGTAAGGTTCAATTCTTTAGCAGCTTCACTAATAGAATATTTGTTCATTGTGTTCACTCCTATTCTCCTCAAACATAAATTTCGAGTTAACTCTAAGGCTTGAAGCGATTTTATCATGGGTATTGCTGAGTGTCAAAATCACCTTTAAATTGATGGAGATATAACTACATAAATGTGCCAGCTAGGCGAATGAGAATAAATATAAATAATATCACTTGACTTAGAGTTAACTATAAGGATTAACATTGTTTTGCAAGAGAAAAGAGGAGGGTTAGAAATGAAGGAATGAGAGCTTTCAAACCTAATTTTTCATTTTTCCTCTAGTTACAAAGGCATTCTCTTGAAAAATATATTCAATTGGAGGGTTTTAAATGGTAACTGCTAAAGCAAGAGCTGTCGACGGTCCTGACAGACCTTTTCGAGCAGCAGAAATTAAAAGACGTGACCTAGATTTACATGATGTTTTAATTGAGATTAAATTTGCAGGCATATGTCACTCAGACATCCATGCTGCGCACGGCGAATGGGGTCCCGTTAACTACCCACTTGTACCAGGACACGAGATTGCGGGAATCGTTACCGATGTTGGAGCCGAGGTAACAAAGTATAAAGTCGGTGACCGAGTAGGAGTCGGATGTATGGTTGACTCATGTGGAAAATGTGAGAACTGCCTTAAAGGGGAAGAACAATACTGCCTTAAAGGACATGTTCCAACTTACGCTGGTGTCGACAAATATGGTGAGCCTACACAAGGTGGTTATTCTACACATATCGTCGTAACCGAGGGCTTTGTTGTAAGAATACCTGATAACATTGAACTTGACGTCGCTGCACCATTACTTTGCGCAGGCATTACAACCTACTCACCACTAAACCATTGGGGAGCTGGTCCAGGCAAGAAAGTAGCGGTTGTTGGTTTGGGAGGTCTTGGCCATATGGCAGTCAAGATTGCACATGCTATGGGTGCAAATGTTACCGTTCTATCACAAACATTGAATAAAAAAGAGGACGGCTTGCAGTTTGGCGCAGACAACTACTATGCTACTAGCGACCGAGATACATTTGAGAAGCTTGCAGGATCTTTTGATCTAATCATCAACACAGTAAGTGCAAAGATTGATCTTGATGCGTATTTCTCCTTACTCACCCTTGATGGCACTATGGTGAATGTCGGTGCTCCTGGAGAGCCATTGTCCCTAAACGTGATATCCCTTATCGGTCATCGTCGTTCATTTGCAGGTTCCGCGATTGGTGGCATACGTGAAACTCAGGAAATGTTGGATTTCTGTGCAAAACATAATATTGTTCCTAAGATTGAAGTAATCTCTGCTGATCAAATTGATGAAGCATATGAGCGTGTCTTAGCATCAGATGTAAAGTATCGATTTGTTATTGACACTAGTACAATCTAAGTTGCTAAATTACGATCTAAACTGCCTGTAAGACAGCGAAAGAACAATAATAGCACAGCTATAGGCGGATTATATAAAAAATAGATTAGCAATACTCCTTATCAAGCGAACTTTATAGTTAGCATGGGGCTAATAACCAGCATCTATATCCTGAAAATTAACGAGTTCTTTTATTAGGAAGGCGAAAAAATACACAGTAAGGGGCGTTATTCCACTATTGAAATAGCTGGATTTTAAGTCATGGGTGTTTGTGGTATCTCTAAAAAATTTTTGAAGAAGAAGGCGATGAAAAAAATGTCACAAACAGATAACTATATTTTTGAGTTAAGTAATAAAGTAACTAGAAAGTCTGTTTCATACAAAAACAGGTTTGGAATCAAAATTGCAGCAGATCTTTACATGCCAAAGGATTTTGATGAGACAAAGAAACACGGAGGTATTATTATAGGCGCGCCTTATGGCGGTGTAAAAGAGCAAGGTTCTGGTATTTATGCTCAAAACATGGCTGAGCGTGGTTTTGTAGCTCTTACATTTGACCCATCATACAACGGATACAGTGGTGGTGAACCACGACACATTTCTTCTCCAGATTTATTCGTAGAAGATTTCAGTGCAGCCGTTGATTATTTAGGTACACGTCCATTTGTAAATAAGAATCAAATTGGAGCAATAGGTATGTGTGGTAGCGGTGGTTTTGCAATCAGTGCAGGGCAGGTAGATAGACGCATTAAGGCAATAGCCACAGTCAGCATGTATGATATATCCCGTGTAGCAGCCAACGGCTGGAAGGATTCATTTACTGAAGAAGATCGCAACAGTATACTGGATGCAATTGCCGAGCAACGTTACGTGGATTTTGAGGCAGGCCAGCCAACGCTCGCCCAGCGAGGAGCACCTATTGGGTTTGACGAAAATACAGACCCTATTGGTCGCGAGTTTGGCGAATTCTATTCTTCGCCACGTGGGTATCACCCGAACTCAATTACTCAATTTACCGTAACAAGCAGCATGTCCTTTATGAACTTCCCTCTGCTTACACACATCAAATCGATTTCGCAGCGCCCGATTTTGTTTATCATTGGCGAGCACGCTCACTCACGATACTTTAGTGAAGATGCGTACGAATTGGCTGAAGAACCAAAAGAGCTGTACATCGTTCCAAATGCAGGACATGTTGATTTGTACGACAAGACAGATTTCATTCCTTTCGACAAGTTGGAATCATTCTTTACCGAGAATTTGAAGTAATAAACATAAACAAACGGGGGCATTGAACCAAATGGATTATGCCCCTGTTTGGTTTTTCCAGGCACTAAGATCAGTTTAATTTACGTATGTTTCTTCACGAAGTTAAAGAAGAAAGCCGATCTTCTTATTGGAACCTTGTAATTGAATACTTTCATTATAGCAAGTAGTTTCGGACTACTTAATTGGCAACCGAGGTAAGGACGGCATCCTCCCATTTTTTATCTGTCCAAATGCTTCATGTAGGTCCATATGATGATGAACCTCAAAGTTTTAAATTAATGAATGAATTCATAAAAAATAATAATCTTGAAAGAACTTCATTACAACATAGAGAAATATATCTTTCAGATATTAGAAAAGTTGACCCTGCAAAATTAAAAACCGTTTTAAGATATAAGGTTAAGGCAATTGAATAGGATAATCTCTTAACTCCTAACATGAATTCATAATTTAATGTAGCAAAGATGTTAAGTAGTGTACTTAAAGTTACAGTTGCATACATAGAATGCAATAAAGGAGACCATAAAAAATGAAGTGAACCCAAAAAGTTTTCCATAATCGGGTGTGATTGTGGTAGGGTGCTATGATGGTATGGCTTATAGTTATGAGGGTGTAAAAGAGGAACTAACAGCACACCCTTATTTTATATATATTACCAATTGGAAAACAAGCATCTATTATTTTGGGTGCTTTTCTTTGCAGGGAATTAATCCCTTTTGTCAAATTAGTTAAACAAAGGGGATGAAAAAATGAATGATGATTATGAGAAAATCAGTATTTTATTATCCAATATGACAAACGAATTAGTGTCGAGTAGAGTAAGGGTTAGAGCTATAGTAGAATTACTGGGTGAAAAAGGACTTATAACACGCGAAGAGTACGAAGATAGGTTTAAAAAAGTTTTTGAACGAGATGCAATTTCGTATAGAAATGATCTATTGAAAGAAGTCAAAATTGATGAATAAAAGGAGAAGGCATCCATTAATTTGGGTGCTTTTTTTATTGGGGTGAGAACGATGAACCATGATGAGAAAAAGAAACCGGTTAAGAAGCCAGTGAATCTAAGTCGTAGAAATCTGGAAGACCAATGAATATGAATGCTTTTACAAATAAGTATTTTACAATATGAGGTTTAAGCCAAAAGATTCCTAATGTGCAAAAAAAAGAGAGTTAATCCTTAGTTGATCAACACTCCCGTAAGTGCAGTAACATTCATGTTATTTTTTTAGGTGTGATTTCATTAATAGTTAAATCTGTTGCTTATCCGCATTTGAAATTTGTTCCAGTTGAATGACAATTAACTCTTGTCTTTGCAATGGATGATATTGACTTAACTTTGCTTTCCCTGTTATTTTGTTTATTTTTATTTTGAATCCTTGAACTCCTTTGTTCATACAAGCGAGAAACTCAGCATCTACATCTTGCAAACTGTATGAACTGTCAGGAGCTTCGTACTTTGATACCATTTCATGTAGGGCGCTAATTAACTCATGTTAATCCTATTGCAGTTCGACTTCTCCGTATACATGAACGGTCACATAATTCCAAGTTGGTACTGCTTTATCCGACTCATACCAAGATCGAGAGATACAACAATGCAGGCCATGAAAAATAGCTAAGACGGTTTGATTTTTGATGTATTTCTAGGTTAAATCTATAGTCATGACAACTTCTCATCTATACAATTTAGTCTTCTAAAAAGCTAACTTTCATGCAGTTAGCTTTTCTCTGATACAGCTCCGTTTTTTGATACGGGAGCATTTTTGCCTAATATAACAGAAAAGACAACAATCACTGCTATTACAAGAGTGAAAATTGTAATGGATTCATCTAGAAATACTGTTGCAAAAAGAATCATCAAAAATGGTTGTAAATATTGAATCTGACTAACTCTTGCTATCCCGCCCATAGCCATTCCGCTATACCAAGCAACATATGCTAGAAATTGACTAACCACTGCGAGATAAATGAAACTAATCCAAGCATGTATTGGGGCATGAAGCATTTCAGTTGTCAGGTTTAGCCCAACTGGAATAATGAAAAATGGAGCACCGATCATAATTGCCCAAGCAATCACTTGCCAGCTACCTAATTCTTTCGCTAATTCTCCCCCCTCTGCGTAACTAAGTCCCAGAATGACCACTGCTGCCAGTAAAGCTAAATCGGCAAATTGCAATTGGCCGAATCCAAGATGGAGTGCATACATAATTACCGCTAAAGAGCTGATTATACTTGAAATCCAGAATTTTGGAGATGGGATTTCACCTGCCCTAAATATAGCAAATCCGGCTGTCGCTAACGGTAACAGAGCTAATTCCACAGCTCCATGCGAAACAGGCAAGGATTCCATTGCCCAAGAAGTGAGGAGAGGAAATCCTAAAACTGCACCAAAAGCAACAATGAGTAGACGTTTGAATTGGCGAAGAGACGGTAGTTTTTCCTTTCGAACAATTAGTATCACGGCTACTAAAATAGCGGCTACGACTGTTCTTCCTAAACCAACGATCATAGTCCCAAAATATTCTACAGCAATACTTGTAGAAGGGAGTGTTAAGCTAAAACAAATGACCCCCACTAATCCTAAAAATAACCCGAATTTTTCTCTTGTTTCTCCCTGCATCTTTTCTGACCCCCATTTATACTTTGTACCACATCTGTACCGTTTTTTTTCTTATCTTAAAAACAGTTTTGATATAATTAACATACTATGAGTACATTCAATAAAAATAAACCATTTTTTCACCTATCTGTCCTGGTACAGTTGGAGGGGGATCATTAAATGAATTCAAAATATATTAAGATAATGGAAGACATAAAGTTTCGACTAGAAGATGGTTCGCTAATTGCAGGCAGTAAATTGCCTTCTGTTCGTCAGTTATCTGAGTATTTTTCATGTAGCAAAAATACGGTCATTAAAGCATACGTAGAACTTGAAAAAGAGCATTTAATTTATTCTGTTCCTAAAAGCGGCTACTATGTTGTGAATGAATACCAAAAAGCGACGGAAGAAAATGAGGTGATTGATTTTTTGTCTGCCGGTCCAGATAAAAATGTTATGCCTTATGTGGAATTTCAACATTGTATGAATCAAGCAATTGACCATTATAAAGAAGAGCTTTTTACATACTCTGATCAACAAGGGCTTTACTCACTACGAGTACAGTTGGTGAAATATCTGCAAAATTTACAGGTTTTCACTCAACCAGAAAGAATAGTCGTTGTATCTGGCTCGCAGCAAGCCCTTAATTTATTAGTGTCTATGCCATTTCCAAATGGAAAAAACAATATTCTAATTGAACAGCCTACTTATTTTGGATTCATTGAGTCGATCAATCTGCATCAAACTACTACTTTTGGAATTGAATTATCAATGGAAGGGATTGATCTTGATCGTCTGGAATACATTTTTCGAAATAATGATATAAAATTTTTCTATATTATCCCGAGATTTCACAATCCACTTGGACATTGTTATACGAATAGCGAAAAGAAAAAAATCGTGGAGTTAGCTAAAAAATACGATGTATATATTGTGGAGGATGATATATTAGGAGACCTTGATCCAAATCCAAAATCAGATCCTTTATTTTCTTTTGATCCTTCTGGGAGAGTGATCTATATTAAAAGCCTTTCGAAAATTTTTCTCCCTGGGTTAAGAATTGGTACTATCGTTCTTCCTGCATTAATGATTAACAATTTCATACGATATAAATTTAGTTCGGATTTTAATAGTTCAGCACTTTCTCAAGGTGCGCTAGAAATCTATTTAAAAAGCGGTATGTTTAATAGCCATCTCAAAAAAGTCAAAGAGGTATATAGGACTAAAATGCAAATCCTTCAAGAAGCATGTCAATTATTGCTGCCGGCCAATACTTCTTTTTCAAAACCGACTTCCGGATTCTATCTTTCCATCAGTTTGCCCGAAAATGTGAAAGCAAAACAGGTGGTTCATATGTTAAACGAGCATCATATATATGTTGATGATGCCTCAAGGATGTTTTTAGCAGAATATAAAAAGGAAAATCTCATTCGATTATGCATCTCTCAAGTGAACGAGAGTCAAATTAAACTAGGGGTAGAGCGATTGGCTCACTGTATTGCTTTAATTGACAGTAGAAAAAAACATATTACTCCAAATAACTTTTTACTCATTTAGAAAGTGTCGGGTTTTTCCCGTCACATCCTAAATAACCACAATAATTCTTTAGAATAATTATGCATATTCCATAAATGATTTTAACTTGTCCCTCCCTTAATTCCTTAATATAAAGTTGTTAAAAAGAGAGCTTGTTTATAAGGGTAGGTTCTGATATGATTGTTTGATAAATTTTTTAAGGGGTTCAGAGAGGGTGAGTCGATTGACTAATAACCTTAGGCAATTGAAAAACGTTTCGGTGTTCCAAACGCTTCTAACTTAGAAAAATAATTTAGAAGCGAGGAATAATTATATGAAAAATCAAAGAATCTTTAATAAATCATTTCTTTTTTTATTTATAAGCAACTTTTTAGTTTTTATTGGGTTTGAAATGTTGCTTCCTATTTTGCCTGCCTATTTGTTAAGCATGAATGCATCTTCCATTCAAGTTGGTCTAGTCACATCATTATTTACGATAGGTGCTGTTTTAATCAGGCCTTTTGTAGGTTACTATTTAATTGATAACCAGAGGAAAAGTCTGGCCATTTGTGCAAGTGCAGCTTTAATGGTCATTACCATTCTATATCCGTTTCTTAATATGATATGGCTTCTTCTATTGTTACGGCTTTTCCATGGTGCAGCCTGGGGGGTATCTACCACAGCTAATAGTACAATGGTAGTGGATTTTATTCCTAAGACACGCTTAGGAGAAGGAATAGGGTATTTTTCTATATCCACAACGGTCGGGGCTATCGTTGCACCGAGTATAGGTATCCTTATCTATGACTCTTTTTCCTTCGATATTTTGGTATGGTCATCAGCAGTATTGAGCTTATTGGCAGTAATTTCACTTCAATTTGCCAATTCACCTACTATTGTAAAGCGTGAGAAGAAACCATTTCGCTTTTTGGATATGATTTTTGAAAAAGACGTATGGTTCCAAGCGTTACTTACGGTTATTACAACACTAGGTTTTGGGGCTATCATCACATTTTTGGTTCTTTTTGGAAAGCAAAGAGAAGTAGATCATATTTTTCTATTCTTCCTTATCAATGCAACTGTCTCAACTTTACTGCGTCCGTTTACCGGAAAATGGTATGACAAAAAAGGACCTTGGTCTATTATCATTATGTCAGCTGTGTTAGGATTCTTTTCACTTGTTATCCTGTCATATACGTCAAATGAATCTCAACTTATCATTGCGGCGATTTTATTTGGGGCAGGTTATGGAACTGTTATGCCATGTTTACAAACATGGACTGTTCAAAAGGTAAGTGAAGAAAAAAGGGGATCAGCCAACGCAACCTTTTTTTCCAGTTTTGACGTTGGTGTTGGAGTTAGCGCATTTGTATTAGGTATTTTAGCTGAATGGATCAGTTTAGAGATGATCTTCAGGTTTGTTAGTCTAAGTTTTATTGTGGTTGCTGTGTTAGTTTATAAGGATTATATAAATGAAAAGATAAGGCATAATAAATCTATTTAAAAATAAATCCACCTCTTTTAAAATAGAGGTGGATTTGTTTACTGGAAATACCAATTCTACTCGTACGCATATAAGGGATGTATAACAAAAGCAGCTAATGACCTAGTCAGCAGGACAAGTGTCAAAAATCAATAATTCTTTTTTATTTGACCGATTTTACAGTAATTTTCTTGCCAGTAGAAGTGCTTTGATTTACGAATCGCAAGCTACAAAGCCCATATCAAATTTCACAGGTGCGAAGTTTGAGTTATAATAGTAAAAAACATCAGTAATATAGGATGGATAATTTTAAGCTTCTTGATTGAAATACATATAAAGGATTGGTGAATAAGAATGGCAATAGTTGATGTTACGGTAATTCCTGTCGGTACACAAACTCCAAGTGTTAGCAGCTATGTGGCGGATATTCAAAGAGTATTAAAGCAATATGAAGATAAGGGAGAAATCCGCTTTCAACTGACACCCATGAATACAATCATTGAAGGCGACCTGCCTAAATTGTTTGAAGTAATCCAAGCGATGCATGAAGTACCTTTTGAAAATGGTCTTGCTAGAGTTTGTACGAATATCCGAATCGATGACCGTCGTGATAAAGAACGCAGGATGGAAGACAAAGTAAAGCGAGTGAAGGGCATGCTTGAGGAATAACAGGTTTTGTAAATAACAGTGAAATGTATATAGTGCTGTTTTCGGAGATATATTCCGAGTTTTGTTGGTAATCTCCCATTAATTTCAATGTATTGATAGCTTTAAAGCCTTGGTATTGCTGATTTCTCAGTTCCCAAGGCTTTTTTATTATTATTTCATATCTTTCCATATTATATCTTGCTGAGGAGATTAGGTAGTGATAGATATAAACAGTTGTCTATTTATAAACGTTCGCCATAAAGTTCTTTTTCTTCATTTGGATGAAAAAGAGTGAAGCCTTTAGAACAAAACACAAACCTTCTATCTATCTCGAATCCAGCCTTATTCAAAATTTCAACTGTCCCATGTGAACCAGTTCCAGCATACCCGCAACTACAACCAGAAAGGTGTAGCTCATTTCCTTTTTTGTCTATAAGGATGAGGTCGCTATCGAGCAAAATATTATCTTTTTTAATTTCTTTAGTAATTTTGGCAATTTTAAAACGGTCAAAATGATCCTTGACTGCTTCGAATAATGCAATACTTTTATTGGTAATACCGCGGTCTTCACCGTAATCTTTTATGACGAATACTTCCCGATTGTATGGTTTCTTATATAGTTTGTACTTTTGGTAAGTGACGTCATTAATTTTATAAATAAGTGAACTATTACTATCCAGCTTTTGATTAAACATTATACCCCTCCTAAATAGTTAGTTTATTAAGTTTATTAGGAGAAAAAGAGATTAGTACTAAGAACGTGATAAGAGGGCAAAATTTTTTCATTTCTGATTCTCGTTTGTTTATTTAATAGGAATGAAATGTGATACCTATAAATTACGAATGAAGCTGTTAGGAAGAAGTGAAATTGTGAAGTCAAATTAAAAAAAGCACCAAAATAGGTGCTTCCTAGTTATATATCTTCTAAAAGTATTGGACAAACATAATATTCATAACAATTTCGACTATAGCATTAATGCTTACATCGATAATATTAGTTTCCTCTAGTGAATGATAAGGAGCAATAAGACAATATAAATTGAGCCAATGATAGTTAAAAGTATGATCCATAAGTATAGCTCTTCTTTATTAACTTGGGTAGGTAGAGTAGTTTTGTTCACTTTGTTTTTTTCTTCAAAAATCATAGAACGATCAGCAATCCAGAGGCTTTTTTGGAGCGTTTCTTGTATTAAGAAATATAACGAAAGGTCTTAATTGTCAATAAAACATAATTCTGAACAAATTAGAAGAAGAGGGTCCATCTGGCGAACCCATTCAGTTCGTAAAGGATATTTAGGTTGGTGAAATGAAAGACATTCATATCGGCCTTTTGACGATTTTGATATCCATTAGATTGAGAACTGGATTGTTTTAGGAGTCGTCACAAATTGCAGCAAAAAAATATGTTTTTTAGAAGCTTGTTATGCCCGACACTAACAGAAATCAGTTTTTATTAAATAGTAAAGACAAGTTGCAGAAGAATATGACAACCCCTCTATGTCATAAAGTTTAGAAAAAGATAAGGGTGTGACAATTCTAAGTATGAAGAAAAACGACCAAATCGTTATTTATATAATAAAAGGTTCAACAATTAAAAGGTTTTTAATCCTAGATCTAATTATTGGATCTGGAATTTTTTATGTGGTCAAATTCATTTCTTCCAGCATAATAATAGCAAGTGCGAGCAGCTTTATTGGAACGGAAGGAATTAAAAAGGCACCGAAAGTACTAAAAAATGCAATTGGATTAATATCCTAAAGATTAATGCATCCATAATGGTGCTTTGTCTAACAAGAAGTAATAGGAGAATTCATATTATAAACGTACGATATGTATTCTCCTTTTTATTCAATAAAAGCAATCGATGGTTGTTCAGCATAATTTAATAATGATACAGCGTTGGCGTTCTCTACGCATTTTTCCATACAGTTGCATACTTTTTTTGATATTTTGCATCCTCTTCTTTTTCAACTAAATCGAGTGCGATTTGCTTTATTTCTTCATCTTTAATTTCATTAAACAAATTCCTAAGTCCTTGAATAATATCAAAACGAATTAAGGTGTAGTTTTTTGCATGTACGCAATTTAAATACCGATCAACCAGACTTCTTATTACCATCTCTTTTTGATTAGTGCCGGCTAGTCCAATGAATATCAATTCTACTATTCAAAAACCGCTGGATATGGAAATTATAAATACTGGTAAGCATTTAATAAAAGGAATTGCATGGACTGGAAAAGGAGTAATAACCAAGTTAGAAATTAGTATTGATGATGGCTATACTCAGGGAAAAGCTGATATATACCTGGTAAGAATATTGGTTATGGATGGGTTAGTTGGTCATTTGAATGGACTATATTAGAAAAAGGTGAGTATACGATTAGATCCAGAGCAACAGATTCATTTGGTCAAATTCAACCTAACTTACCTTTTTGGAATAAAAAAGGTTATGGGTATAATGCCATTGATCAAATTAAAGTTAAGGTAGAATAACTTTAATTTTAATTTAAGGAAAAGAAAACGGGTGAAGAAACTTTTAAGTTATCCTGGTAGTTTTAATCGTAGATGAAATATAAGTGATCCAATCCATTCCAGGGATAGGAGAAAAAATCAGCCCTGATCCTTTGATATTGGTTAAATCGATTGAGCTAATCAATGAAAGGAAAAATTACAAGGAACGTCGGCCAAAGAGTTGCTAGTTGCCTCAATTAATAAACTCCTTCATTGGATATTCGTGAAATAAAAATGAGGAAAGTTGTTCCTGGATTTAGCCAAATAACGGTTTTGAGATATAGAGAAAGCCCATTCCAGGAAGGATTTTTAGAAAATAAAGAACCAGAGGAAAACTGGCTTAATTGCTGAAGAACTATTAAGACACTTAAAGTTGCCGGAGCTAGTGGGATTCTGGCTCCGGCTTTATTTCATGAATGATATTGAGAGGAACTGACCTGCCAAAAGGGAGAAAATCGTTCACGGTTTGTTATAAAAAAATGTATTGGAAACCTCAGCCATTATATTGGCAGCCAGCTGCTCATATATGCATCATCTTCTATAGGGTGTGCTTCTTTAACAATATACAGCGGACGGAATGTATCGACCATGACTGCTAATTCACGTGTTTCTTTTTTACCGATACTTGCTTCAATTTTACCTGGATGTGGTCCATGAGGTAAGCCGCTTGGATGAAGGGTAATCGATCCGGTTTCAATGCCGCGGCGGCTCATGAAGTCTCCATCCACATAATATAGCACTTCATCACTTTCCACATTGCTGTGGACATAAGGAGCGGGGATGGCTTCCGGATGATAGTCATACATACGTGGTACAAATGAACATACAACATAATTATGTGCTTCAAACGTCTGATGTACTGGCGGTGGCTGATGAACGCGTCCGGTTATTGGTTCAAAATCATGAATGCTGAATGCATAAGGGAAGAGGTAACCATCCCATCCAACCGCATCAAGCGGATGAAAATCATACGTATAGGATGTGATCATGCCTTGTGCCCGCACTCTGATTTCATATTCTCCTTTTTCATCTTTAGGCTCCAGTTTTTCTGGTGTCCTGAAATCACGCTCGCAATAAGGTGAGTGTTCAAGAAGTTGGCCAAACTCATTGCGATAGCGTTTTGGTGGTACAATTGATGAATTTGATTCAAGGATGAAAAAGCGAGCTTCTTCTGATTCCAAGACGACGCGATACGTGGTGCCAATCGGAATGATGAGATAGTCACCTGGCCCAAAGCTTAGTTCACCGAAAATACTTTCGATTTTGCCTCGACCTTCATGGACAAACAACATTTCATCACCTTCACCGTTTCGGTAAAAGTAATCCATTTGCTGGTTAGGGCGAGCAACGCCAATTGCTACATCATCGTTTGCCATGAAAATTTTGCGTGCTTCAAGAAAATCGCCGCCAACTTCCGTATTCCATGTCCGGAAATGACGATGTTTTAATGCATCTTTTTCTTCATATTCATAACGAACATCACGAATTTTTTGTGCTTTTTTTACTTGTGTTGGTTGATTGATATGATAAATGAGTGACTGAATACTCGAGAAACCTTTCGTGCCCATCAATTGCTCATAATATAGGCTTCCGTCCTCCTGACGAAACTGAGTATGACGTTTATGGGGAATGCGGCCCATTTTAACATAATGTGTCATTGCCTAAACTCCTTCCATTGACTGTCTTTTACGTATATTTGTTGCTCACATCTTCACTTTTTGAGTACCTAAAATCTGTGCCTCCGAAAGGGCTGGCAAAACTTGACCGCTTACTTCTCCAAATCCAATTCTGTACCCATTTCCTTGACACCACCCGCTGATAGACAACTTGTCCCCATCTTCAATCCAGCTTCGTTCGCCGCCGCCGTTTAGTTGAAGCGGTTCTGTGCCGCGCCATGAAAGTTCAAGGAGGCTGCCTCGTTCTTCACGGCTTGGACCGCTGATAGTTCCAGAACCATGCATGTCACCAGGACGTATATTACAGCCTGTAATGGTGTGGTGAGCCACTTGCTGAGCGATTGACCAATACATATAGCTAAAGTTGGTCTTCGAAATTAGGGTTGCTTGTTCTGTATTTTTTGGTGTCAAATGAACTTCAAGGTTAATATTAAATGCTCCATCCTTTGTTTGCTGCAAGTAGGGAAAAGGCTCTGGATCCTGTTGAGGTCCAGCAGTACGGAAAGGTTCCAGCGCTTCTAGCGGCACAACCCATGGAGAAATGGATGTAGCAAAGTTTTTTGAAAGAAAAGGGCCAAGAGGCTGGTACTCCCATGCTTGGATATCACGTGCACTCCAGTCATTTACGAGAACGAGCCCGAAAACATGATCTTCAGCCTGGTTAACTGGAATTGGTTCTCCAAGAGGGTTGCTAGGTCCAATGAACCAGCCCATTTCAAGTTCGAAATCAAGTTGTATGGAAGGTCCAAATACCGGATAATCTGCATCCTTTGGTTTGCGTTGTCCAGAAGGGCGCCGCACCTGGGTACCACTTGGAACGATGGAACTGGCCCGTCCATGATATCCAATCGGCAAGTGTGTCCAGTTAGACATGAGGGCATTGTCTTTCCCTCTGAAAATTGTCCCCACATTGGTCGCATGCTCTTTTGAGGCATAGAAATCTGTATAGTCTCCAATATCTGCAGGAAGAAGCATCTCTACATCTGTCAATGGGTGAAACGCCTTCAAACGCAGCTCTTCATTATCACGTAAATCAGGCGTTTTCGAATCCAAAAGGTATTGAAGTTTGGTACGTACAGCAGTCCAGACCGGACGTCCAAGTGACATAAATTGATTAAGTGAGGAAGAGGTAAAGACATTTTTTTCTTCTGCACCGGTCCCACTTAGCAATCCAACTTCCTCGATTACAGATAAATCAAGAACATAATCACCGATGGCTATACCGGCACGGGGGCTTTGACCTTTTTTTTGGAAAATGCCGTATGGCAAGTTTTGAATTGGAAAATGTGATTCTGGCGTTGTCTCGATAAAGGAATGTTTCATCGCACTGCCTCCCCATGAAAAATAGTAAGCTCTCCTAGTTCTTCCCGAGGCTTATTAAAGCTACAGCTTCCATATGAAGCTGCAAAGAAACTGCGCGCTTTGATGATATCGGCCGAACTGACTGTCAAATCGCGCCAGGAAAGCGAGTCTGTTGTAAATGAAAAATTTGTTGGGTCTTCATCAAGCAAAATGGCTTGAATGGCTGATGTATTGACCGAACGGCTATATGCCATAATAGAAGCGGTAAATACGTTAACAAAACCATGCATGAGTGTTTTCACTTCTGTTCGGTACTGGCGTATCGGATGGTGCAGTCCAGCAGTGAATTTAAGTGGCAGTTCTCGTTTCTGGCATTCGTGAATAACGAATGCTGCTTGATTGACAGAAGGAAACAAATTAGCCGTGATCCCACCCATGCGCATTTTGATACCTATACGTTTCGGAGATTTTTGGTTAATCGAATGGATAGTATCCAATGTGTTTAGAAGTTGATCATTCGTTCCTGTCATTTCACAATATAAGGGATAATTCCCTGTTTGTTTTTCTAGATTCTCTAAGAAGGAAGAATTAATCTGTGGTGGAAGCGGGAACTCGATTGCTTCTATCGTTCCCGCTATTTTATATGTTTCTAAAAAAAGGTGAATAGCTTTCATTTCGGTTTCGATTTCTTCGGATTTCGTTAAAATTACAGATAACCTAAGTGGATATTTATCATTGAACTGGGCTTTAAATGGTTTAAGTTCACCCAATCGTGAAGCAGGAATAACGAACGGGCCGAGCATCCAGCTGTCCAAATCATGGATGTATGCATGAAAATTTGAAATAGCTTCTGGAAGCGGAAGCGCGGCCGGTGGAAATAGTCCTGCATAATCAATAAGTTCGGTCATAAAATGACTGACCGCTTCTTCCCTCCACCTTACATTTACTTTAGTTAACAACAATCTCACACCTCCTATTAAAGGAGGCCATACCGCGAGAGACAACGGTATGACCGTTCCAAATTAAATATTTCCGCGAAGTTCTTGCTCGCGTTCAATCGATTCAAACAATGCTTTAAAATTTCCATCGCCGAATCCAAGTGCACCTTTACGCTGAATGACTTCGATAAACAGCGTCGGACGATCAACAAGTGGTTTAGTAAAGATTTGTAGCAAGTAGCCTTCATCATCACGATCTACCAAAATATTAAGTTCTTGAAGCCGTTTCACATCTTCATCAATATCTCCTACCCGATTGGCGAGTTCTTTATAATAAGTCTCAGGGGTATTTAAAAATTCCACACCATTTCCTTTGAGGGCCGCCACTGTGCCGATGATATCGTTTGTCAACAGGGCAAGATGCTGAACACCTGGTCCATTATAGTAATCTAGGTATTCTTGAATTTGAGACTTGCGCTTTCCTTCCGCAGGCTCATTAATTGGGAACTTTATGCGTCCTGTTCCATTCATCATGACTTTTGACATCAGAGCAGAGTACTCGGTCGAAATGTCTTCATCATCAAAATGCTTCAGAACTGTAAAACCGAATGCATTTTCATAATAGTTTGTCCATTCTTCCATAACTTCCACATTACCGACAAGATGGTCAACACCAATTAAGCCGGTTGGTTGAGAGGCAAGGGTGTTATCGCGAGATTCAAACCCTGGCATAAATACGCCTTTATAATCGATTGGTTCAACAAGCGTATGAATTGTATCCCCATATGTACCTAGAATCGCTTTTTTCACCTTGCCGTTTTCATCTTCTTCCACCCATGGTTCCCGAAGAGCGATGCCACCTCGTTCAATCGCACCAGCATATGTTTTTTCCAGATCTTTTACGAGGAGGGCGATATCTTTTACACCCTCGCCATGAAGTTTAATAAACTCGGCAACGTCTGTATTGTCTGATAGGGTGCCTGTTAAAATCAATCGGATAGCGCCCTGTTCCATCACGTAAGATACACGGTCACGGGAACCTGTTTCTAATCCTTTATATGCTACAAGTTTGAAACCAAAAGATTTTGCATAGTAATAAGCTGACTGTTTTGCGTTTCCTGTATAGATTTCTACGTAATGAACACTCTTTACCGGGAACAACTCTTCTTTTTTTGCTTTAGGTGATGCTACCATTTTTTCGGCCATGTTAACCTCTCCTTTTTCATCTTTAATTTTCAACAAACAGAAATTTCAAAATTCAGTTTCTGTAATGTTTCACATCTTAATCTATAAAAATCCAACGCGCAAATATGTGTTTTAACGCGTTTAGTATTTATGGCAACAGTCTTTTAAACCGTTAAAGCGAATATGCGTTTGAGTGTACTCTTGCAAACTTTTGGTTATTCCAATTAAAATGTTGGCAACAAAATCGAAGGGGAGTTAACCATGAAAATAAACGTAAAGTTCTGTCCATGTAATTTCGAAGACGAGTTGGAAACTATAAAGGGAAAGTTATTTGAACGCAGCGATGTGGAGGTTATTGAGGATAAGTGCTTGTTATATTGCGGTCAATGTTTGATGGACCCATTTGCACTTATAAATGGTGAAAATATTGTTGCGGACGATCCGGATGAACTTTATAAAAAAATCAATCAATATATGGCTAACATTAAACTGGGGGAAACCGTGTAAAAACGAAGAATAAGAAAATGATAATTGATAGATGTTTTGATTGAGAATTATATATTTAGGATTGTTACCATCCGGAAACTTGAGGCCTTCAGAAGGGATCAATATATATGATAAAATATAAGTTAGCCCTACTCCAAATTGCATGATAGTAGGGCCTTATTTTTATTCTGAAGGGAAATTAATTATGACTGCATTAATTGGTAAAAAGTTTAAAAATGGTGTTTTTATTATAGCTGATAAAAGAATAACCTACAGAGGGACCGAAAACTTTAGTGATGATGAAAAAAAAGTAATAGCACTAAATCAAAATGTGATCTTTGCCTTTGCGGGTGTTAAAAATATCATCGATATATATATAGAAGAACTAAAAATGTTTTCACTTGGAACAAATTCAATTGAAGAAATCGGGGCTCAATCACAAAGAATTTTTATAAATTCATTGGAGATGTTCAAGAAGTTATATCCCGAACAGGATTATGCAACTGTTTATATATTGGCAGGGGTTACAGCTGATGGTATACCTCGTGTCACTTACTTCTCTTCAGATGATGATTTTCAAAAGGGCAATCCTCTCGATTTTTTTTATAAAACGTTTCCGAATACAGAAATGATGTATCTTCGGAATTATTTAATAAATGAAGTGGATGACACCAGAACAGATATGAATTATTTTATCAATAAATTTTCTTCAGCCATCCGTCAGATAAACAATGAAAAGGTTAGTAAGGCTACGTATTCTTTATTCTTAACCCCAAACGGCTTATTTGAGATTGACGTTGATGAGGATGGAATTATTAAGATTAACCAAAAGAATCTTGATTGCTAAAACAAGTAGACATGTTGCTCTCCGCAGACTCTTTTATGTGAAGAATCGAGAAGACTATTTAACTTTAACGCGGTAAAAGATAGCTGTTTTGCAGAATGTCTGCTTTAATGTATAAGCTTGCAGGAGGGGGAAACTTATAATAATATTTAGAATAATTGTAAAATTAGTGAGGAAATTGCTCTAATTACACTATTTTCACAGTGAAGGGTAGGTGGATAAAAAAAGAGTATCTGTTATGAAGTTGCCAAAATAAATATTACACTGTAGTCAAAAATAACAAATTGATTTATGATGAGGTAGACATATATTTTTTTGTATACATTATCTGAAAATTATGACTATGGATGTGATAAAAATGAAGTTAAAAACAGTACAGTCGCAAACTCTTCAAAATCAAGTATATGAATATTTACATGAACAAATTGTAAGCGGGAACATACCACCTGGACAACGAATTGTGGAAGGAAAAGTTTCTCAGGAAACGGGTGTCAGCAGAAGTCCAATCCGAGAAGCGATCCGCAGGTTAAACAGTGAAGGATTAGTATCCGTCAGTCCAAGAGGCGGAGTAAGAGTGTACCGCGCAACCTTTTCAGATTTTAAATATCTTTACGAATGCCGGTTAAGCCTGGAACCTACAGCTGCTTTTTATGCCGCTTCACGTATGAATGAAAAACAGCGTAAACAATTGTCAGATTCAGTTGATAAAATGAACCTCATGGTTGATAAGAAAGAGCTTGAAAAATTAAAGATCCTAAGCAGCCAATTTCACTACCTGATCGTGGCGGCCAGTGGTAATCCTTATTTGATGAAAATGATGAATCAGTTAAATTCCTTAATTTCTTTTTATCGAAATGCTGTATTGAATATCCCTACGAGAATAGAAGAGGGTGCCGACGAACATAAAGCGATATGGAATGCTATAAAAAATGAGGATGGAAAAGCTGCAGAGGAGTTAATGAAGGCACATATTCAACGTGATTATCAATTTTATGTTTCCATGTACTCAGGTGTTAAGGATGACGAATATTAATTAAAGGAGAGTGAAAAAATGATTTTTCCAGAAAAACTTAAAATTCGTGATGTTACATTGAGAGATGGTCTGCAAAATGAACCTGTTTTTGTAGAAACCGATCAAAAGATAAATAAAATTAAAAATTTAATTGAAGCAGGATTTGATCGTTTGGAAGTCACGTCCTTTGTACATCCAAAGTGGGTTCCTGCTATGCAAGATGCGGATGAATTAGGACAAAATCTGCCAATGGCTAGTGGAGTGGAATATGAAGCTTTGGTTCCCAATAGACGGGGATTAGACAGATTCCTAAATTCGAAGATACACAATGCACTTTTTTTCCTGTCTGCGAGCACACAGCATAACCAGGCAAATTTAAATAAGAGTTCCAATGAATCTTTAATTGAAATAAAAGATCTAATTGAAGAAACCACTAAAGAGGGTAGAAAAACAATTGGTGCAATTTCAACCGCATTTGTTTGTCCGTTTGCTGGGATCGTTCCATACTCAGAGGTGGAAAGGATTGCAGAGTTCCTAGTTAATAATGGGATTTGTGAATTAGGCCTGGGAGATACAATCGGCAAAGCAACACCGAGACAGGTATATGAATATTGTAGCCGTTTAGCAGAGAAATTTCCGGACATTCCTATTGGACTTCATTTGCATGATACATATGGATACGGTTTGGCAAATGTTATGGCCGGGATACAGGCTGGTGTTCATTTAGTTGATGTAGCCCAAGCTGGACTAGGCGGATGTCCATATGCTCCTGGGTCTCCAGGGAATATTCAGGCAAGTCGTGTAGTAGAATTTTTAGAAAAACAGAATATCAAAACAGGTTTGGATCTGGAACAGGTAAAGAATTTAGATAAAGCATTCCCTGTGCTGTTGAATAATACTAGAAATTTTAAAAAAACTGTATAAATTGATTAGGAATGGAAAGAACCCCGCAGTTAATTGTATACGTTATTAGAATATTCTGTTAATTTTAAAAATGTCATTTTACCTTATTACGGAAACAAGTATGAAATGTTAATAATTGAAGGGTGGTAATCCTATGAGAAAACCTTTAGAGGGCATTAAAGTTTTAGAATTAGGTAACTTTGTAGCAGCTCCATTTGCTGGGAAGATTTTTGGGGAATTTGGTGCTGAAGTGATCAAGGTTGAGGATCCTAATAAAGGGGATTCTTTACGTAATTGGCGAGTGATGCATAACGGAACGTCCCTGTGGTGGTACGTGCATGCAAGAAATAAAAAATCTATCACTCTTAACCTTCGTGAAGAAGAGGGGCAGGAGATGGTTCGGGAGTTAGCAAAAGATGCGGATGTAATCATTGAAAATTTCCGTCCAGGAACGTTGGAAAAATGGGGAATTGGCTATGAAGATATTAAGAAAATTAATCCCAGTATCATAATGACAAGGATTTCTGGTTATGGTCAAACAGGACCTTACCGAAACAAAGTAGGATTTGGCAGCGTTGCCGAATCAATGGGTGGTCTCCGATACCTGACAGGATTTCCTGATCGTCCCCCAGTTCGAGTTGGTTTAGCAATTGGAGATTCCATAGCAGGTTTATATGCAGTGAATGGTACGTTAATGGCATTAAGAGCGAGGGATAATGATCCATTAAAAAGAGGACAATATGTGGATGTTGCTCTAACTGAAGCGGTATTTTCTTTGCTGGAAGGCGTACTGCCAGAATATGATTTAAAAGGAATAATAAAAGAAAGAACTGGTGCTACCTTGGAAGGAATCGCCCCTTCAAATACCTATATATGTGCAGATGGAAAATATATCGTCATTGCGGCAAATAGCGATAGTATTTTCAAAAGATTTGCGCATGCGATAGGGCGACCAGAATTTGCGGAAAATCCGACTTATTTAACCAATAATGGCAGAGCTGAAAATGCGGAATATCTAGATCAAGTCATTGAAGAGTGGACTAGGAAACACTCACAAAAAGAAGTGCAAAAAATATTGGATGAGGCTGGTGTGCCGGTTGGGCCAATTTATAATATTGAAGATATTGTAAGGGATGAACACTATCAAGCACGTGATATGCTTCAGACGGTCACTTTACCGGATGGGGAGCAGGTACTGGTTCCCGGAATTGTACCAAAACTATCTGAAACTCCAGGCAGCATTGAATGGATTGGTCCTGAATTGGGACAACATAACGACGAACTCCTTGGGGGAAAAAAATTGAATCAGCAAAAATAGTGTACTTTATTATTGCTAGATAAATCTTAAAATTTCATGCCTGTCTGTCGGCGCCTACAGAGGTAGAAAGGGAATGAAAATCTTTAAGCTATTAGGGGTTATAATGCTCTTTTTCTGACCTGAGATAAAAAGAGATTATTACATAAAATCCCAGGCGATTTTTGAAAGCGGTACCAATAACGAACCTTGGGGAGGAAGTTTATGTTATCTATTTTAGGATTTGCAATGATTTGTACCTTCTTATTTTTGATCATGTCAAAACGTATATCTCCGTTTATTGGCCTAACAATTGTACCTATCATTTTTGGTTTAATCGGAGGATTTGGACCAGAATTAGGGACATTGATAATGGAAGGTATTCAAAATGTTGCGCCTACCGCTATCCTTTTGTTATTTGCCATTTTGTATTTTGGTGTCATGGTAGATACAGGGTTATTTGATCCCTTAACCTCAAAAATTATACAGTTAGCTAAGGGAGATCCACTAAAGATTATCGTAGGAACTGCTGTGTTAGCGGGAATAATAGGATTTGATGGTGATGGATCCACGACGATGATGATTGTTGTAACAGCTTTCCTTCCTCTATATAAAAAAATGGGGATCAGTCCTATCATACTGGCCTCCATTACAATCATGCAAATTGGTATCACAACACTTGTTCCTTGGGGTGGACCCGCTGGCCGCGTAGCGAGTGTGTTAAATCTTAATCCAACGGAATTATATCTTCAAATGTTGCCAGGAATGCTTGCAAGTTTGCTGTATGTTATTGCCGTTGCTTATTTTATCGGTTTGAAAGAACGAGCTAGATACAAAAAGATAAATACACAATCTTTATCATTGCCTGATGCTAGCATAATAGATGCTGCAATTGAAAGCGCTACAATAGAAAATATCTCACCAAAAAACACAAACATTAAGCGTCCTAAACTAATTTGGATCAATTTCCTTTTATCAATCGTTATTATGATTGCCATTGTACTAGAATGGTTACCTGCTGCCGTACTCTTTATCATTGGTACCGCTCTAGGACTGCTCATTAATTATCCAGTCTTAAATGATCAACGAGATCGAGTCGCCGCTCATGCACCCAATGCAATAGCAGTGGTTACCATGGTTTTTGCTGCTGGGATTTTCTCAGGAATTTTCAAAGGTACTCCAATCTCTGAATCCATGGCACAATCGATTGTTTCCATTATCCCTACAGACCTTGGTCCATATATGGCTTTAATTACTGCGGTTCTTAGTGCACCTGCCATATTCTTGATTGGTCCTGATGGATTTTACTTTGGGATTTTGCCAGTCCTGTCTGAAACTGCTTCTACTTACGGCATTGATACTTTATCAATTGGAACAGCTGCATTATACGGAACTCCTTTTGGTATTATGGGTCCACTCGTAGCATCTGTCTATTTATTGATTCACATAACTGGAATCAGCCTAGGTGACCTTCATAAATATGCTGCAAAATGGTCTTTAGGGATTTTTCTTATTTATATCATTGTAGGAGTGATTTTAGGGACAATCTCTTTCTAAAAAAGAATTCAAAATCATTGGAGAGAAGGATGACAAATTCCATAGGTGGCTGTTAATAGTTATGGGGAGACATATTAGGGAACAAACCGTGGCAGTTGTATACAGAGGCCAGATTCAAGATTCTTATACTATATTAATAGTGTTTAATAAAGGTTCCGAATTGTGGTTACTTTGGTTTTATTCTGGAATAATCAACATATTTTAAAAGGAGGAAAGAAGAATGATTCATAAATATAAAGGACACTACCCTAATGTACATCCAAGCGCATATATTGCCCCAGGAGCACAGTTAATTGGAAACATAGAACTTAAGGAAGATACGTCCGTTTGGTTCAATGCCATTTTAAGAGGAGATAATGAGAAAATAACGATAGGAAAAGGATCAAATATTCAAGACGGTGCTATAGTTCATGTGGATCCAGGTTTTCCAATTAAAGTCGGTGAGAATGTTACTGTCGGGCATAATGTGGTTCTGCATGGCTGTACTGTAGAAGATGGTGCGTTAATTGGTATGGGCGCAACAATTTTAAATGGAGCAGTAATCGGAGAAGGCTCTCTAATCGCTGCGGGAGCACTAGTTCCGGAAGGAAAGATAATTGAACCGGGTGTATTAGTAGCCGGAGTTCCCGCTAAGATCATAAGAAAACTTACACCAGAAAACATAGCGCGGGCAAAAGAAGGAGCATCTCAGTATATCAAAAATGGTGCTCTATATAAGAAAGAGAACATAAGCGAAAAAGAGGAATCATTTAAATAATTTGGATGCACTTGTGCGTAAAAAGTGAGAAGGCAGACTGTCCGTAAGATTGGACGAGTCTGCTTAATCATTATTAAAACGGTAGAAAGATTTGGGTTAAAAAAGCAAAAGAACCTTTCTGTATTTTTATTTGTAGAGCCTTTTGAATAGGCATTGAAGGAAACATTTGACCTTCATTCCTGCTTCCAAGTGTGATCAAAGTGCAAGTCAGTTGAAATTGGTTCCTAGTGTAGCATGGGTAGGTAAGATGAGCGCATCCCCATTGTGACGATAAATTTTCTTCTAATATATATAATAATTAATAGATATAATGGAGGTAGATTATGTACAAAAATAAATTGTCTGAGAAAAACATAAAACAATTATTTAAGGCTATCCTTTCATTACAGACACAAGAAGAGTGTATGGCTTTTTTTGATGACTTGTGCACAATGAATGAGATAAAAGCTTTTACCCAAAGACTAGAAGTTGCTAGATTGCTTCAGGAAGGCTTTACATATGAAGGAATTGAGGCAGAAACTGGTGCCGCATCAGCTACTATATCAAGAGTAAATAAACTATTGAATTATGGGAGTAATGGTGGTTATCAGATGTCGTTAGATCGCATGGATACTACAAAATTGTAAGGGTTTCAGCAGTTGGGTTTGACTTTTTGGGTCTAGGATATCCTCTAATCTATTCAAAAATATAGAAGAAACTCGTCAATAAACAGCTTTTCGTTTTCTTTTAAAACATACATCACCCGGGATTGTTATTTACAGTCTCTTTTTTTGTTTGAAAAAAGTGTCATAATTTAGGATAGAAAAATTTTTCTAAATCTTCAGGCTAATATGATACAAATGATTTTCAAGCGATAATAGAGTAAGTAATAAAAGCTAAAGGCAGAGGTGAAGGGACTATACACTAGAGATGAATTTTATGAAGTATGTAATTTAATTGTTAAGAAAATTTTAGATTATCTCCTTTAATTAAGTTTAGTAGGCATACGATATTAATAATTCTTTTATTTTGAGGCACAGAAGTGGGGTGTTTTTTGTAATCGATATTTTAATAGGAAGTAATACTTCATTATTAGTGCAAACAGGTGTATATGCGGTTAAAAAGTTTCTTAGCAAGGTAATTAAGATAGAAATTTTTCCGTATTGGAAAAAATAACTTCATTGTTAAATTATTGTTATTACCTTATAATTTTCTAGAAACATATGAAATGTTATGAATAGGAGAAAAGTATGAAAAAACTGTGGACCATTTTAGTTTCATTTACGTTGTTAATTAGCTTATTTCCCCAATTAGCATCGGCAGCACCAAGCAAGAATTTTGAGCAAGAACTTACAAAGTATTTAAAAGAGGTAAGCCTTGTTAGGGGTTTTGAAGTGACGAAGGATGATATTGAAACGTCTCTTTCTTATTACGATGAAAGTATTAATAACTTTGAATCCATTGATGATCTTAAAGATGCCTTGGGCGAGGTTATTAAAGCAGATTTAAGTAATTTAGATGCCATTTATGAAGATTATAATCTAACAAATGAGAGCCTAATTCAACTATTGCATGAAAATGGCGAAGAACTAGACGATTATATCTTTATCTGGGACCTCGATGAAGCTGTTTATTTCTATGCAGAAGAGGGCGATTTTGAACGTGATCCAAACTTTGACAAAGAATTTGTCAATTATTTAGCCAAGGTTAGCAAGGAAAGAGGCTTTGAAGTAACAAAAGAAAATATCGAAGCGTCATTGGAACTCTATGATTTTAGCACGGAAGAATTCGAATCTGTCGATGAGCTAAGCGAATTCTTAGGTGACGTCATAAAGGCAGACCTAAGCAACTTAGATTATTTTAATGAGAATTATGGATTGGATAAACAAGCCTTGCTTCAGTTGTTGGAAGAAAATGGTGAAGATATTAACGATTATATATACATAGATAATCTTGAAGAAACTGTTTGGAACCATACCGGCGGTGGGATTGATGGCGAAGTTGCCGAAGATCTTCTTCCCATTTTCGAGAAAGAACTCGGTTTAACAGAAGAGGAACTACAGCGGCTTGAAGACCACTTGATGTCTTTGGAAGACCATCTTTCCAATCCGGAAACAGTCAAGCGACTTGAAGAATTGGGCAACCGCATGATGGCTTTCGGGGAATTTGATGTAGCAACCGAGCTTACAGCTGAACAGATAGCTGAAATGGCATCAATCTATGAAGAATTACTTTCCATCTTTAAGCTTAATGTATCCTATTCACTTGTGAAAAGTGGCTCGGAATCACCTGTATCACTTTTGGATTTAATGAAATTGGAAGAACTGAAGGGTGCTAACCTGAAAATATCAATATACTCTACTGACGGAAAGTTCTTGGCTGATCTTTTAATAACAGGTGATATGGTGGATTCTGACACTCTTACTAATGCAGGCGGACAAATAAAGGAATCTGCTAAAGAGGTGCAAAAGACCATTGAAAAGGCACCGGTTGCTAAACCAGTAAAACAAAAGATCAGCACTCATACTAAATCGGAACATCAAACCCAAACCGTAAAAGGGGCTAAACTGCCAAATACCGCTTCCGATTATATCCCTAATGCCCTTTTAGGACTATGCATTATCTTGTTTGGAAGCTTGATGTATCGAAAAATTAGGAAAGCTTAATATGAAACAATTAAAGAAAAGGCGGTTGCTTCTGCTTTCTTGTACAATTGCCATCATTTTATTTGGGGTTTGGTTTTCCACATCCAATATGTATAAGTTTGCAAAAGGCTACTTTCTTTACAAGACTCATACTCCAAGTAGCCAAGTGAATGAAACTGTACAGAAACCACCCAGTAGTGAGCCAATAAGTAAAAAAACAACAAAGAAAGAGCTATATCCTGTCCGCCCTAAAACGGGTGAAGAAATCGGGGAACTGTATATACCCAAACTAAAGGCCAAACTCCCTATTTTCCATGGCACAAACGAGGATGAATTGGAAAAAGGCGTTGGTCACTTTGCAGGAAGTGTACTACCAGGTGAAAATGACAATTCCGTTCTTTCCGGTCATAGAGATACGGTATTCCGTAAACTCGGGCAAGTTGGAGAAGGAGATTTGTTGATTGTAAGAACATCGGCAGGAGAGTTCACATACAAAGTCAACAAAGTTCGAATTGTGGATGAGGATGATCGGACCGTAATCGTACCAAAGCCACGGGCAACGCTAACCGTAAGTACCTGTTATCCCTTTGATTATATCGGGGCGGCACCTGAACGCTATATACTTGTCGCTTACTTGTCTTCAAAAAAAATAAGTTAATAATAAGCAACTTTTTATGTTCTAAAAAAAGAGTCCAGATAAGGTAAACCTTATCTGGACTCTTTTAATTTTCATTTATTATATTGTTAAGCTATCCTTATTGCTCAAAGTGTTCGATGTAGCGGATCTTAATATTTTATGATGGTAAATATAAGAGCCGGCTATCAATATATATCCGATAATGAAAAGCAGCCATCCACTGGCAGGGTCGCCCACTGATATGCTTGAATACATAGCACCCGTCAAATCAAATACAAAACCTGCATAAGCCCATTCCTTAATTCTCGGAAAACCTGGAATGAGTATTGCCACGACACCTAATAATTTTGCTATTCCAATAAAGGGTAGGAGGTAGGTAGGATAACCTAAATGATTAAATAAAGCGACTGCATCGGGAACAGACATTATATCTGGAATAGAACCCAAAACCATTAGTGCCAGCAAAAGCCCTGTGAAAATCCAATATATAATTTTTGCTTTTTTCATATATTCTCATTCCCTTCCTTAGATTGACATTTTAATCATATTCCACTTTCCTTTTTTTAATGCACTCTATATTATTTAAGTTCAACATTCGTGGCGCGATTCTTTAATAAGAATCGCGCCACGAATATAGGCAAACCCGAAGAAAAGCGAGTTTGCCTGCAGATTTTTATTAAAAAATATGATTTCAGAAATCCGCGCTCCCTTTCCAATGCCAATAGCAGTGGTTCTTCTTATTTATCTGAAAGAAATTATATCCCTTCTTAGGTTTTAGACGGATATAGAGAACGGAGGAACTGTGTCTTGAGCCAAACGATTTACAACAAATTGTCTTATCTTAGAACCTAACTCATTTAATACAATGATCCTTTCATAGATATAGGGACGACTCTAGGTAGAAAAAGACCTCTCCTGTTACAATAGGAAAGATATTCAGACATCTATCATCAATACTCTGATATAAATTAGCTTATAGAAACATTTAAAAAATGTTCGACCCTTACTTCAATAAGGAAGGTTGCTGAGGCAGCCTTTTTCTTATGGTATTAACGGGGCAGGTTTGGGAGAAGGAAATTTCGGTAAGATAGCTAATTATGCAATAGGTTACGGACATATATGGAATTTTCTGTAAGGGTTGTTGTATATCAAAAACGGATTATCAACTTAAAACTAGAGATACAAGAGAACTGGCAAGTGCTACTTTTTTTGCACCTTATGATAAAACTGTTGAACCTTACATAAGAATTGCAACAGGAGATTATGAAGTATTAGTTTCAGAAAGAGGAAAAAATCATGCTTTATGGGCAATTTTACGCAGCATGGTTAATGAGATAAGGAAATGGATGAGAAAGAAGCAGAAAACACATGGGAAGAATTATTAGATAGTTACTATGAATTTTTGTAATACGATATTCTTGTTGAACAAACGGGTGCGTTCGTATTATAAGGTCGACCAGTAAAAATGAACTGCACATTCAATTGTTAGTTGTGTCTAACAATTGAGGTGCAGTTCACGTAAAGGAGATCGACTTTTTAGGTTGGAATTTTCTTAGCGAATAAAATTTCCAAAATGGAAGTATAGCATTTTAGCTACCGTTCGCTTTATGAACAAGAAAAAGCCCTTAATAGAAGAAAAAAGGGCATTTTCGTATTTTATTTCCTATAACTTGTTAACTAAGAACTATATCATATCTAAATGAGTTATTTCCCAATGTTTATTCTTTATAAGTTGCTCTAAATTCTCTTTATCTCTTTTTTTGAAATAATAGACAATTTCCTTATGATCTTCATTCATTTGCTCTAATACGGCAAAAAGCTTTTCTTCATTATTACTTAAATAAATTTGTCTAACAAAACTATTTTGTAAAGAATCAAGAAGATCTATTAGTGTAGGATTCTTGCATTTATCAATATATACTTTATGGAATTGATTTTGGTATTTTTGATAATCTAAATAGTTTTTTGTTGAAATTGAAAATTCAATCTTCTTAACCAATTCTTCCATACGTTCAATATCACTTTCTGTGATATGCTCTAAAGATAATGAGGCTGCTAAAGAATCCAATACACTAACAATTAGAAAAACATCTAGCTTTTTTTTGGTATCAAGTTCTTTTACAATAAATCCTTTTCTAGGAAGATACTCGAGCAAATTGTCTGAAGCTAGTTGTATCAAAGCCTCCCTTACAGGAGTTCTACTTACTCCTAATTTTTCGCATAATACTGATTCATTTATCTTATGCTTAGGAAGTAAGGTTCCGTTCTGAATTTTTTCAGTTATATAATCATATACGAGATCTTTTAATGATTGATATCTATTTTTGATAGCATTTCCTCCTAAGACAAAAATTAATATTATATATTATGCACAATATATAAATCGAAATTCTTGTCTTTTATATTAGCACCATCTTATACAGACTTCAATATCTCTATATTTATTATTATATTTAAGATATAAAACTATTCCTACTTCCATTTTTTTATGAATTGTTGTTTTAAGTGATTCAAGTTGATGTAGCTTATAGCTTTAGAAATAATGCAGTTTGAATAATTTTTAAGAATAAAAAAATAAAGCATTGAAAAATAGATTCGTTAATTGTATAATTCGGTAAGTAGAATATTTTCAGACTATTCTGTACTATATACAATATACAATATAAAGTGTATTTTTGTATTTGTTATAAGTTTATTAATAGATACCTTAATGTTAAGAAATAAACCCAAAAAAACATTAGGTAAAAACTGTAATGTGGAAGGGGGTTTTTTTGGAGTATAAAATATACAATATATTATATACATAATAAAATTTGAGGTGAGAAAAATATGAGTAAGAATAACTTTAAAGATGTGCAAGATGGAACAAAAGCGGTATGGGCAGGAGAAAAAGAATCTCTTGCATATAATGCAACCCAAGTTCCAGTAGTTCTTAGTGTAGCCTACAATTACGATGACGTGGATGAATGGCAAGAAGTTGCCCTTGGAAATAAACCTGGTTATACCTATAATCGAATGGCAAATCCGACTGTTCAAGCCCTGGAAGAAAAATTGAGGATACTCGAGGGGGCAGAGGAAGCTGTAGGTTTTTCTTCAGGAATGGCTGCTATTAGTAGTACATTATATACATTTCTAAGACCGGGAGATCGGGTTGTATCAGTTAAAGATACTTATGGAGGAACCAATAAAATTTTTACTGAATTCTTGCCCAATCTTGATGTCGATGTGACATTGTGTAATACCGGAAACCATAAAGAAATTGAAGCTGAAGTGGTAAAAGGGTGTAAAGTACTATATTTAGAGTCTCCTACTAACCCTACTATGAAAGTTACTGATATTGAGAGGCTAGCAAGAGTCGGAAAATCAGTGGGTGCATTAGTTATCATAGATAATACGTTTGCTACTCCAATTAATCAAAATCCTCTTCAATTAGGAGTTGATATTGTAGTCCATAGTGCAACTAAATTCTTAAGTGGACATGCAGATGCATTAGGTGGAATAGTATGTGGCTCTAAAAAATTAATGAAAAAAGTCTATCATTTTCGTGAAATTAATGGAGCAACTATGGACCCGTGGTCAGCCTACCTTATTTTAAGAGGGATGAAAACGTTAAAGCTTCGTGTACGGCAACAAGAAAAAAGTGCAATGGAAATTGCAAAGTATCTTCAAAAGAAAAAGCTTGTTGACGCAGTATATTACCCAGGATTGGAAGCGCATTCACATCATGATATCGCAAAGAAACAAATGAGAGGGTTCGGTGGGATATTAAGTTTTGTATTAAAAGATGAAATGAAAGCTATCAAAATTTTATTATCAAAATTAAAATATGCAAACAAAGCTGGGAACCTTGGAGCCGTTGAAACTATATATGGGCCTGCAAGAACGACTAGCCATGTTGAATGTACTATTGAAGAGCGTAAAGCCCTTGGTATCCCAGAAGGTTTAGTTCGTATCTCTGTAGGTATCGAAGATACAGAAGATCTTATAGCAGATTTAGAGCAAGCTTTTTCTTACTTAGAATCCAATTACCCTGTTAGCTGTAGTTGAAAGCATAAAATATTACTAATGGAAGAGGTATTGAAATATGACACATAAGATAGCATTACTTGGATTTGGTGTAGTTGGTCAAGGGTTAGCTGAAATTTTACAAGATAAAGGTGAGTCACTACGTAGTGGGTTTAACTTTGATGCAAAAATCGTTGCTATTTCTGATGTTATGAAAGGTTCCCTTTATGATCCAAAGGGGTTGGATCTTTCTTTAGCGTTACAAGCTGTAAAGGAAACAGGAAAATTAGATAGTTACCCTGAGACTCCTAGCTTGGAAAGAGGGTGGGATAGTTTTCAAACAATACGTGAGAGTAATGCAGACACTGTTGTTGAAATTACCTTTACTGATGTAAAAACAGGACAACCTGCCATTGATCATTGTAAAGCAGCATTTGAAAGCAAAAAGAACGTAGTAATGAGTAATAAAGGTCCGGTTTCTCTAGCTTATCAAGAGTTAGCTGAATTAGCAAAAAATAATGATGTTCGTTGGGGCTTTGAAGGAACAGTTATGAGTGGAACCCCAGCATTAAGAATGCCTCTGAGTTCATTGGCAGGGAACAGCATTTTTGAAATACGGGGGATTTTGAATGGAACAACTAATTATATCCTAACTAAAATGGAAGAAGGATTGAGTTATCAAGATGCATTGTCGGAGGCACAAGCTCTTGGTTATGCAGAGGCAGATCCTACTAGCGACGTTGAGGGATATGATGCTCAATATAAAGCTACCATTCTTGCTAACATTGTAATGGGTATTCCAATGAAACGAGAAGAAGTAGAATGTGAAGGGATTAGTCATCTTACGGAAAAGGACATTGAGTGGGCTAAATCAGAAGGTAAGAGATGGAAGTTAATTGCTAAATGTATAAAGGATGGCGATAAAGTCATTGCAAAGGTAGGACCTGAAGCTATACCTCTTACAGATCCTCTAGCTGGAGTTTTAGGTGCACAAAATGCTATTACTTATGATTGTGATTTAGCTGGCCCGATTACCTTAATTGGAGCCGGAGCTGGACGTAAAGAAACAGGATTCTCGATTCTTATTGATTTAATCAACATTAACCGTGATCAATTATAATTATAATTCGTTTCAGTCTTAAAGTTATAAGTTAAAAATTACTTATCTTGAGGTGATTTTGTATGATATTTACTGACAAATTAATAAATAAAAATAAGATGTTTCTTGCTGGGGAATGGGTATCTCGTGATAAATGCATTGAAGTCTTGGATCCACAGGATCATAGTTTAATCACAACAGTTCCTGCTGCTAATGAAAGCGACGTCATTTATACAATAGAAGAAGCAAAAAAAGGAGTTAAAATAGCAGCAGATATGCCAACACACGAAAGAATTGCTATTCTTCATCGTGCTGCGGACTGGATCTTTGAAAATAAGGAAAGATATGCAACTACTATTGCTCGTGAGGGAAGTAAAACAATTAAAGAAGCAAGGAAAGAAGTACTACGTTGTATTGAAACACTTCGTATAAGTGCTGAAGAAGCAAGGAGAATTAATGGAGAAACCATTTCGTTTGATCAAATGCCCGGAAGCGAAGATCGCATAGGTTACTATTATCGTTTTCCTATTGGCATTATTGTAGCTATAACACCTTTTAACGATCCATTAAATCTTGTTGCACATAAAGTGGGTCCTGCTATTGCTGCTGGGAACGCTATTATTGTAAAACCAGCAACTGTAACACCATTAAGTGCTCTCTTATTGGCAGAAGCTTTTGAAAAAGCCGGTTTGCCACCGAAAGTTTTATCCGTCATTACTGGTCATCCAGGTGACATGGGAGATAGCCTAATTACTCATTCAGCTATACGAATGATTTCTTTTACAGGAGGACTTGCCACTGGCAAAGCAATTATTCAAAAAGCAGGTTTGAAAAAGATATGTATGGAGCTTGGATCAAACTCACCCGTTATTGTATTGAAAGATGCTGATTTAGAAGAAGCTGTGAAATCAACTGTTTCTGGAGCATTTTGGGCAGCAGGACAAAATTGTTTAGGGGTACAGAGAATATATGTCCAAGAAGGTGTTTATCATGATTTTATTGGTAAATTTATAGATCGTACTCAACAATATCGAGTAGGTGATAAATTATTAGAAGAAACAGATATGGGACCAATGATCTCCGAAAAAGAAGCAAAACGTGTTGAAAGTTGGGTAAATGAAGCTGTTGAGAAAGGTGCAAAGTTGCTTTGTGGTGGAAAACGTGAAGGATCTTTTTATCAACCTACTGTTTTAGTTAACGTACCAGAAAATTGTAAATTGGCAACTGAAGAGGTTTTTGGCCCAGTTGTTACCATTTATAATGTTCCTGATCTTGATACAGCTATCTCCCAATCTAATCGTGTAGATTTCGGACTGCAAGCAGGTATATTCACTCGTGATTTAGATAAGGCATTGGGAGCCATACGTAAACTTGAAGTAGGTGGAGTAATGGTAAATGATAGCTCAGATTATCGCATTGATGCGATGCCTTTCGGAGGTGTAAAAGGTTCTGGTTTAGGTCGTGAAGGAATTAAGTTTGCACTTCAAGAAATGACTGAACCAAAAGTTGTTTGTTTTAAAGTTAATAATAAAACAATATGATGACATAAAGACTGACCTGTGCAGGTCAGTCTTTAAGATAAATATTTTGATTTTTCTGTAAAAATATAAACTTTGTATATTGTTGTCTATTAAAATAAGTACTTGAAGAGAGTAAATAACGAAGGAGGAGACTAGATGCCAAACACAAATAATACCAATGAAAACCAGTTGAAACGTTCAATGAAAAGCAGGCATTTGTTCATGATTTCGCTAGGTGGTGTAATTGGAACGGGTCTTTTTCTGAGCAGTGGATATACAATTAGCCAAGCTGGACCAGGAGGTACGATTCTCGCTTACTTAGTAGGCGGATTAATCATGTACCTTGTCATGTTATGCCTGGGCGAACTAACTGTTGCTATGCCAGTAACAGGTTCATTTCAAACTTACGCTACCAAATATATCGGTCCTGCTACTGGATTTACTATCGGTTTAATGTACTGGCTTACTTGGGTGGTAACGGTAGGTTCCGAATTTACTGCCTCTGGACTATTAATGCAGAGGTGGTTTCCTCACACTTCTGTTTGGATGTGGAGCGCCATCTTTGCGATTCTAATTTTTTTACTTAATTCCTTTTCAGTAAAAATATTTGCAGAAACTGAATTTTGGTTTTCAGGTATCAAAATAATTACTATTATCTTGTTTATTGTGCTTGGAGGGTCTGCAATGCTTGGATTTATTCCAATGGATGATAGAGCCTCTGCCCCCATGCTTTCTAATTTCACTGTAGATGGAGGTCTTTTCCCAAATGGCCTGCTTCCAGTTTTTATGGCTATGATTTCTGTTAATTTTGCCTTTTCAGGAACAGAACTTATTGGCATTGCTGCTGGAGAAAGTGAAAATCCAGAAAAAGACGTTCCTAGATCTATTAGAAATGTAATTTGGCGAACAATGTTTTTCTTTGTTGGTGCAATTTTTGTGTTATCTGGGTTAATCTCTTGGAAAGAAGCAGGAGTCATTGAAAGTCCATTTGTGATGGTTTTTGACAACATCGGAATTCCTTATGCAGCTGATATTATGAACTTTGTTATTATTACAGCTTTACTCTCAGTTGCAAACTCTGGTCTATATGCATCAACTCGTATGTTATGGTCTCTTTCAAATGAAAAAATGATAAGTACATTTTTTGGGAAGGTAACGTCAAATGGAGTACCATTGAATGCTTTAGCCGTAAGTATGGCAGTAGCTTGTTTATCTCTATTATCTAGTGTATTTGCACCTGATACAGTTTATGTAGTACTTGTGGCTATATCAGGATTTGCAGTAGTAGTAGTTTGGATAGGGATTGTTTTATCACAATATATGTACCGTAAACATTTTTTGAAAATGGGTGGAGATATTAAAAATTTAAAATTCCGTACACCACTTTATCCTTTTGTACCCATTGCTGCCTGTGTTTTGTGTCTTGCTTCTTGTATAGGTCTTGCTTTTGATGCGAGCCAAAGAATTGCTCTGTATTGTGGAGTACCTTTTATTATTTTATGCTATCTCTTCTACTATATGAAAAATCGAGGAAATAAGAATCAGATAAATTCTTATAATGAAACGGATGATTATATTAGGAATATTAAGTAAAGAGATTTTTTGTAAAAAATGAGAAGGCTTACAGGATCTTCGGTTTATCGATTTTTAACGTACTAATTTAAATAATAAATCAAAGAATTACCACTGATTTTGGACAGACTTCTTCTACTTATAAATGAGAAGCTGTTCTTTTTCAGTGTGCCTAGCATGTGCATCAAGTGAGGGTACCGATGGTTGATAGACCTGGATTTGGAGAAATTCCATGATAAAGTTAGTCACTCCTTCTTAATCGATTCATATACATCACTCCCATAACATTCAATATAAAAGTAGCTTCAGCTTTAACTTAATCTTGTTGGAAAAAGTACACTTTTGTAAAAAGAAGAGCCCAAGGAATTATATAAATTCCCTGGGCTTTTTAAGAATGAAATAAGGTTTCTATAATATATACTTTTGAATAGTATCATATGTCAAACTTCATTACATTCCGAGCAAAATGTATATCGAAAGGGGGGATATACTTGATCAGGCTTCCCTGTTGCAGCACTTGTAGGTATGGCTTTATCATATAAAAGTGTTTATTGTCTTAAAAGAATTGATAAAAATGACGCATATGCCGACACAGGAAATCGTGATGAGTGAATACATTAACTTTAAGTCATTCAATATAATAATTCCCGCAATTACTATGAGTGAATCAATAATAAAAATAATAATTCCAGGATTAGTTGCTGTGGTTTTAGAGATTAATAGTGCTAGTAAATCCACTCCGCCGGGGCTAATATGTTGTCTCAGCATAAAACCAACACCAATCCCAATCGTCATTCCACCGATAATGGCACTCGTTATGATCGGCAGATGAACCAAACCGTTTAGTGGTGTTAGCCAATCAATAACGGTTGAAGTAAAAGCTAACCCAAGGATGGCATTGAAGAAATAAGACTTATCGTATAGAAGAGATAGAAGGTATATGGGAATGTTGATCATGATCATGGTATGTCCAACCTGGATTCCCCAAACATATTTGATTAACAAACTTATTCCAAATATCCCGCCATTTATTAGATGAATGGGGACAATAAACAGGTTAAGACCTACTCCAATGCAAAAACTTGAAAAAAGCAGAGTAACAAACTTTTTCATAAAAACATTCCCCTTGTCCAAATCATTATCTTAAAATATATGAGAGGAATGTAAATATATACTTAGCTGTTTGGAAATTACGATTGCTATTTGGGTATTGTTGGCTCTCCTCCCTAAATGATGTTCTGAAATTTTAGATGCATGCGAGAAAGCAGCAGTATCTAAATGAAGGCCGCCACCTTGAGCACTTGAAGTAATTTGGCAAAAAAAAGAGACACTCATAAAAAGTGTCTCTTTTTTTTGGCTTTAATGGGGCAAGTCAGTTTTATAGAATTTTTATACCTTGGAAAATAGGTTGAGTTTAGCTTTGTTTATTCAAGCTCTTTTTTTTGATAGGCGATTTGTAATGGTATCTTCTTGCGGTGAAGTTTGCCGTATATAAAAGGCCAGTATGAATGCAACTATTGTCAAACCTGTTGCAATCATGAATGCATCATCCACTCCCATTACGCTACCTTGTTTAATGGCCATGGCCATTTGTGATGTATTATCTGGTGATATGTTCCTATGAGATAAAATTTCCTGAACATGTTTCGTTCCCTGGTTTGTCATGATGGAAACAAAGAATGCCATGCCAACAGCACCTGCTACCATTCTCAATGTATTGACCATTGCTGTTCCATATTTATTTAGGCTAAGTGCCAATTCATTTAATCCAGCTGTGAAGATAGGCATCATCAGTATCGACATTCCGAACATTCTAATCGTATATACCCACACCACATAAGAATAGGACGTATCTGTTTCAAGCCGCGTTAAAAGATAGGTTGTAATGATAGTGATGGCAAGTCCGCTCACCGCAAGCCATCTCGCACCAAATCGATCAAACAGCTTACCTGTTATAGGAGACATGATCCCCATTAAAATCCCGCCAGGCAATAGCATTAGACCGGATTCCATCGGGGTAAACCCACGGATATTCTGCATGTAGATTGGCATGATGATCATTCCAGAGAACATACCCATAGTTGCGATGATGTTGATAATTGTCGTTAAAGTGAACATCCGATACCGAAAAATTCTAAATTCCAAAATAGGATGGGATACAGTAAATTGCCTCCAGACAAATAAAGCTAAACTGATTCCTCCAACAAGGAACATCGTCAGTACTTCGGGACTGTCCCAGCCCTTGGTACCCCCTGTAGCAAATCCATATAGAACTCCGCCAAATCCGATAGTGGATAGAATTACACCCATTTTATCGAGTTTAGGCCGACTCGTTTTCCCTACTTTTTTGATGATGAAAATGGCAAAGATTAAGTCAAGCAGTGCAAATGGGAAAATGACAAAAAACAGAACCCGCCAAGAGTAGTTTTGTATAATCCACCCTGATAACGTCGGTCCTATAGCAGGGGCAAAATTCATCGCGATACCAAATATACCCATTGCGAAACCGCGTCTGTTAGGTGGAAATAAAGTGAAAATCACATTTGTAATCAAAGGGAATAAAATCCCCGCACCTGCAGCTTGAACGACACGCCCAATCAATAAGACGGAGAAGCTGGGGGCTATACCACATAGGAAAGTTCCTAAAGCGAAGAGTCCCATTGAAGCAAGATATAGTTGTCTTGTATTGAAACGTTCCATTAAGAAAGCAGTGATAGGGATGACAATCCCATTGACCAATAAGAAGATTGTAGTAAGCCAGTTAGCTGTTGCAGCTGATATTTCAAAATGATTCATTAATTGGGGCAATGCGATATTAATTAATGTCTGATTTAAGAAAGCGACTAGAGCCCCAGCCAGCATCACCGCAAACATGGGACCCGTTCGAATTTTAGTGATGGCTGTTTTGTCGTGATTCATTATTATGGCACGTCCTTTCCGCTAGGGTAGTACGTATTGTACCGCCTGCTATTTTTAAAGAAACTAATTCGTCTCACGAAGTATTAGTGTAAACTAACCTATATTTTCCAAAAAATACACCATTTAAGGAGATTCATCTCAATTTACGCCTTTTTTGAGGTGTTTATTCTTTATTAACCACTAACTTGACAATATTTCAGGATACATTCTCACGGAAATCCCCCCAGGCTAACATCCATTCTACAGGTATATCATATTTCAAACAATAATCACCAACATAATACTTACAATGTACCAGAGAAATTTTTGCACTAGGTATAAATACTTTAACATTCTATCATTCGTAGTCATAAAAAAATAGTTAATTTATAAAAAGGTGTGATGAACAATAAAATTACGACTTTTCCGTATTTTCCGAATGATTATTTTTTTTAATATTCAAAATAATTATTGCAATCAATGTATTGGTTAATTATAATACAAAACATAACAAATAAAAAGTCATTTTGAGGGGGTGAAATAATTGAATATTGCAGGGATGAATATCACATTTAGGCATTTCCCTTTTCAGTATTTTTTGGATTGCATGGATCAACTTGAGATTAAAAGCATTGAATTATGGGGTGGGGAGCCACATCTATATGTTTATCGCAATATTCTAGGAAATATTAGGAGTTTGAGAAGGGAAATTAAGTCTAGAAATATGAAAATCATCTGCTATACTCCAGAGCAATGTATCTATCCTTATAACATTGCATCCTCGGATGCTCATTGGCGAAAAAAAAGCATTGAATATTTTATGGAAAATCTTTACGCGGCGCTGGAGTTAGACACAAGCATGATGCTTATCACTTCTGGAATAGGGGACTTTTCTGTCTCACGAGAGGAATCATGGAAGTATGCAAGTGACTCAATCTTTCAATTAACCAAAGTAGCTGAGATGGAAGGTTTGATTCTTGCTTTAGAGCCATTAACAAAATATGAATCCAATCTGGTAATAGACTCTATAGGGCTAAAGAAAATGTTAGAGGAGATCCAATCTTCCTCATTAAAAGGAATGATAGATACAGTTGCAATGCAGCTGGCAGGTGAAACCCCTGATGAGTACTTTTCCTTCCTTCCCGAATTAAGCCATTTTCACCTAATGGATGGAGATGGTCAATCAGATTCGCATTTCGCACTAGATGATGGGGTTTTAAATTGGAGAGAATACTTAACAAGCCTTAAAAGCCATCATTACAAAGGAAGTTGTACTCTAGAGATTATGGGATCAAATTATTATCAAAATCCAAGAGATGCAATCATGAAATCTATTGAAATAGTAAGGGAATTGGGAATTTAATCATCTAATTTGGAGGAACTCTTTATGAGTAATGGCACACTTACAAGAAAACTGGGTTTTTGGTCTGCTCTAGCTATTGCTGTTGGAACTACTATAGGGTCGGGTATTTTTGTCTCATCTGGTGATGTTGCAAGGGCTGCGGGTACTCCTTCCATTTCTATTCTGGCTTGGATAATAGGCGGGGTGATTGCCATACCGCAAGTAATGGTGCTGGCGGAGTTATCGACGGCATACCCCCAAAATGGAAGCGGTTACGTTTATTTGAATAAAGCTGGATGGAGGCCTTTGGCATTTTTATATGGATGGGCCACTTTCTGGGCTTTGGATCCTCCATCCATATCGATTATGGCTTTAGCGATTGTTTCTTATTTAGCAACCTTTTTCCCATTTTTCTCAGGAGTGGCCGGGAAATTATTGGGTATTGCGATCATCCTGCTCATCACATCGATTCATTATCGAAGTGTGAAAGAAGGAGGTCTATTCCAAGTTATTATCACGGCTATCAAAATCATTCCTTTCCTGATTGTCATTGTCCTGGGAATCATGTATATGAACCCTGATAACTTTACTTATACGCCAGGACCTGTTACCCAAAAGTCAAGTTTAATAGGTGGTGTATCTGCAACCACATGGGCATATACGGGGATGGCTGCGATTTGTTTCATGGCTGGTGAGTTCAAAAATCCAGGGAAAATACTTCCAAGAGCTCTTATTAGTTCGGTATTCATCGTGTTGGCTTTATATACGCTGCTAGCCGTTTGTGTCATCGGCTTGATGCCATTTGAAGAATTAATGAACTCCAATGCGGCTGTTTCTGAAGCTGTAAAATATATTCCGGGATTATCTGATATTGCATCATCATTTGTGGCCATTACGGCGATTATTGTTATCTTGGGTTCGCTGAGCTCTTGCATAATGTTTCAGCCGCGCCTTGAGTATGCGATGGCAAAGGACGGACTATTCTTTCAACGTTTTGCAAGAGTCCATCCTAAGTATGAAACTCCAAGTTTCTCCATCATCGTTCAGGTTGCGTATGCATGTATTCTTGTGTGCTTTAGTAATTTAACGGTGTTACTTGGCTATTTCACACTGATTCAATTGGTTATTAACATTCTGGACTTTGCCGCAGTTTATAAATGTCGTAAAAGGGATGATTATAATCCAATCTATCGTATGCCAATGTGGAGATTAACGACGGTTTTAGCTATTCTTGGAGCATCATGGCTTGCCTGGGGAACATTTTCTTGGGCTCCTATCCAAGGAGTGATTGCAGCATTGATCGTTATCGCAACAGGTCTGCCGGTTTACTATTATTGGGAAAGGAAATATGGATCAAAGAGCAATAACGACAGCGACATCGTGGCTTAGCAGAATGATAAGGGAAGTTAGGCCTCTTCGATAAACGTCCTTAAAATTTAAAATAAAACAATTGTGAATTTTGTTATGTTTAGTTATAATACAAGACATAACAAATAAACAATGATACAGGGAGGAAGATATTGATGCTAAAGTTTGATGAGGGGTTATTTCTTGATCTTGTAGAAAAAGAGGGCCTAGCTTTTAGAGGCCAAATTGAAGAAATCGTAGATGGAATCACAAAAAGGGGCTACAGTAATATTTTCCTGATCGGGGCTGGTGGCACCATAGCCATGATGTATCCATATGAATACATTTTAAAATCAAATTCTACCATTGATGTCCATGCAGAAATTGCTGCTGAGTTCATGGTGATGAATCATAAGCATTTCAGCAAAGATTCAGTCTGTATTTTTACATCTGTATCTGGGACAACTCAAGAAACAGTTGCAGCGGCTGAGTATTGTAAAGAAAAAGGGGCTACTACAATCGCTTTAGTTGCAGAGCCAAATACTCCGTTAACACAAATTGCGGATTATTGTATAACGACAGGTTCTGAAACGCACTCTTTTGATACTTTCTTTATGCTTTTGTACATGCTCGCCTTCCGTTTCATGTATAACAATGATGAATTCCCACAATATGAACAATTCACGAAGGAGGTTTCTCTTCTTCCACGTGCAATTCTGGATGCCGTTAAATCTTTTGACAAAAAAGCAGAGGAATTTGCCATTACACATAAAGACACGGATTACCACATGATGGTCGGTTCTGGTAACCTGTGGGGAAACACGTATTCATATGCAATGTGCATTTTAGAGGAAATGCAATGGATCCAAGCGAAATCCATCCACGCGGCAGAGTTTTTCCATGGTACGCTTGAACTTGTTGTTGAAGATACCAGTGTTATTTTACTAAAAGGAGAAGACGAAACAAGACCGCTGATGGACCGTGTAGAGAGATTTGTAGAAAAAATTTCAAAAAATATAACGGTTATTGATACCAAAAGCTTTGAAATGGATGGCATCAGCGAAGAATTTAGAAAGCACTTTGCTGTTAGTATTAACTGGGCAGTATTAAGTCGAATCAGCGTTCACCTTGAGCGTGAAAGAAATCACCCGTTAACACTTAGAAGATACTATCGACAAATGGAATATTAAGATATTTGGAGCACTACTTAGTAGTGCTCATTTCTTAAGTTCAAAGAAAGCGGGGGAAAATGATGAGAACGGTTTCAGTCGGAGATAACTGTATGGATGTCTATCAAAAGAGCGGGGAGGTCTATCCTGGCGGTAATCCTTTAAATGTGGCTGTCTATTTAAAAGGGTTAGGTGCTGAATCTGCTTATATTGGCTGGGTGGGTTCCGATCAATATAGTGAAAAAATGGTTCAAGCGATTCAGGAAAAAGGCGTTGATATATCTCATCTTTCGAGGAAAGAAGGAAAAACAGCGGTTACTTTTGTTGAAATGGTAGGAAATGACCGCAGATTTGGAGAATACGACGAAGGCGTCATGGAACATTTCTATTTAACGACGCAAGAGCTCCAGTACATTCAAACATTTCAGCTCATACATTCAGGGATTTGGGGACATGCGGATAGGTACTATTCCTTTTTTAAAGAAAAAGGAACGCTCACGTCTTTTGATTTCTCAGATCAGCTAGATCACGATTTAGTGAAGACTTTACCGCAGTTTGTTGATTATCCTTTTTTCTCTTATACGAAGGATGATGCCTTTATCCGCCAATTTTTAAAGGATGTAAAAAATCAAGGATCTAAAATTGCAGTCGCCACTTTAGGTGAAAATGGTTCACTTGCCTATGACGGCATTCAATTTTATCAATGCGGTGTCGTTGAAGCGAATGTGGTGGATACTATGGGTGCGGGGGATTCCTTCATTTCCGGTTTTATTTATGGAATATTGAAAGGCAAATCTATCGGCAATTGCTTAGAATTGGGTACAGAGTCTGCTGCGAAAACAATTAGATATTTTGGTGCGTGGTGACTGGGACTGGAAATCATGTATAATAGATAGTAAATAATAAATTTTGACGGATAAGGATGAATCTAATATGAATTTAAATCCTTCAACCCCCCAGCCATTATATATGCAAATAAGGCAAATGTTGAAGAATGATATTCAGAACGGTAAATATAAACCAGATGAACAAATCCCAACCGAAGCAGAGCTTTGTGAAACTTATAACGTTAGTCGCATTACCATACGAAAAGCAATAGAGGAATTGGTGAAGGAAGGAACACTGACACGGATTCCGCGCAGAGGCACCTTTGTTGCATCTAATAAGTTCCATAATGAATTGTTATCCATAAGTGGATTCTCGGAGTTTAGTCATCAGCTTGGGATGATACCGAATTCCCGGATTTTAAGAAGTGAGGTCATACCGGCACCAAAAGACGTCGCAGGTCATCTCCTCATTGAAGAAGGTAGCCCCGTTCTCGAACTTGAGCGACTCATGTATGTAAATGATCGTCCGCTTTTCTACGATACCGCTCAGTATTCGTTAATTCGTTTTCCGGATTTAGAAAAGAAGATTGCAAGGGATGAATCAACTTATAAAATCCTTATGGAAGATTACCATACAGAAATAGTCAGTAACGATAAGATTATAGATGTGATTGGTGCTACAAAAAACTATGCTAAATTTTTAGAATGTGATATTGGCGCCAATTTATTTAGAATATTAAAGATCGCTTTCGATGCAAACGATCGACCTGTGCATCTCTCAACGTTCATGTGCGAAACCAACAAGGTCAATCTGACTGTTCATCGGGCAAAATAGGTCATGCCAAATTATTGGCATGACCTATTTTGAAGTTTTGAAAAGTGTCTTTACATTATGATTTGGTGTATCACTCCTTCAACTCTCATCTTCCAATCTTTCTTCTTTGATCATTGCATATAAAATATCCTTACAATTAAAACATAAGATTTTCTTGTTATCTAACAGAATACCGTTCAGAAATCCAGCAGTACAATATACATTACGTGCACAGCGAACACAATTGCCAACTAGTTCGTCCATTGATACATCCCCTTATTCAGGAATCGGATATAGTTTTGTTTTCTATTTTGAATAAAGGTAAAGGCCAAAATCTTGCATAACGGAAGTATGTCCCATTTGCCGCAACATGGTAGCAATATTGCCACGATGGTATGATCCGTGTGTGACAACGTGTAATACCGATTCGGAAATGGAGGTTTCAAGCAACCCAGCATATGGGTTATCCACGACAATTACCTTTTCCATATCCTCTGTACTCAGAAGTGCTTTGTTTCTTTCATATAAGTCTAGAAATATTTTTTTCATTTCCTCAATACTTTTCTTTTCCAACTCTTCTCTTAATTGATTGGAAGATGCCATTGCTTCATCCATACTTTTACCTGAGATAATGTCAAACCATGCATAATCTGTGAGATAAATGTGAGACAACACTTTTGATACGGACGAAAAACCACTCTGAATTTGCTTATGATAAATGTGCTGTGGAAGTTCATTTAACCGATCGATGATGACCACATTTGCCCAAGAGTGATAGTTATACATTTCTAATACTGACTCGGGATGATTCATAAAAAAACCCCCATATACACTAGTTTTTTCGTATTGAACAATTTATGCAATAAAAACAAAAAAATTCAGGTAAATTCAAAAAAGTATATTTATTAATATGCTGTTCTCTTATATATATAACAATTCCTCCTAACCGTTCGTGCGCTCATCGCGAATATAAAAAGAGAGGTTTTGAGATAATACGAGCTACTGATCATTCTTATTAGAAAAATGAATAGTTAGTGGAGGCCACATTAGAGTATTTTTTCTTGCAGGAAAACAGCTCCTTATATCGAACTGATAGTAAAGGAGATGGTATTTTATGAATCTGAGGATCAAATATAGGCTTTATATCCATGTAGACGGAAAACTTATTCCAGAACAGTATGACCGATACGAGATACTAAACGTCAGGGAAGGTATAGATCCAAATGATACTAAGGATTACCAAGAGCTTATTAGCAAATTGAGTAAGTCGATTAATCGACCCCTAAGTGAATTTGAAATAAAAAACTATGAAACAATGTAAGTGCAGTTACGTATTTTAAATTTTCTCCTTAAATGGGCCTCCTCCCTATTATAAGGAGGGAGAAGGTGTAATAGTGACCGAAAAAGAAAATCTTTGCCTTAAAAGTTCAGCAATATAGTTGAGCTCCGTTCAATGCAGAAAACTCCGTGGTTTCAGTCTCATTTTTCTTTTTTACTAGTTTAAAATGTTGTAGGGATCTGAGGCACGCCTGATGAACCTCTAAAAATATGTAATAGATACAGCATCCCTAAATAACAACGGTGGTATAGAATTGCTGCGGTAGAGGCCAAGGAGACACAGGCATGATTGAAGTGCATGATAAATAACGCCAATTAAGCGCGCCATTTTTTGGAGCGCTTAATTGGCGTTTGCTCATTAAAGTCAGATATCCGTCTAAAATATGGATAACAGCTTATTTATTGAGAAATTGTTTCTGATTTTTGAATAGTCATTGAATCGCTTCATCCGTATGGGCTAGCATTTATTTTTCTGAGATCTTAAAAATAAGCAAAAATCTCCTTATTAATCTTGACTTTGTAATATTTATTTCATATTATAATTTATAATGAAATGTTTATTTTAATAATGAGAAAATTTACTATTGGTTAGAACAGGAAGTGAATGAGAAGCTGGAAAGGATGGTTGGTGGAAGCATTTTTAAAGTGTATAGCATATTATCCTTTATCTTCTTATGGTCGGGCTGGACCTGGTTGCTTAATCAATTGAATATCTGGGTTTGGTCTGAAAAATATCCACATTTAATAGAAGTTTTGATTAAATTTTAGAAATCTCTTCTATTATTTATAAATACTTCGCATGAAAAAAATCTATATAAAGGGGAAATTAATTATGATACTACACGACAAAAAAATATTATCAGAAAAAACAAAAAAATCAGCCGATTTATTTGAAAAAGCTTGTGACGTGATTCCGGGCGGTGTCACAGCACATATTAAATACTTTCCGCCACATCCATTAATGATGGAAAAAGGAAAAGGCAGTAAGTTATATGATGTAGATGGCAATGAATATATCGATTACTTATTATGTTATGGAGCTCTTATATTAGGTCATGGTCATCAACAAGTATTTGATGCTGTGACAAAACAAATGTTAGAGTCTGGAACTACCATATTCGGTACGCCTCACAAGATGGAAACAACAATGGCGGAAAAATTAGTAGAGTTATATCCTGGTATTGAAATGGTTCGTTATACGAATTCGGGCTTGGAAGCTACTCTTCTTGCAATTCGCATGGCGGTGGCTTATACTGGAAAACCGAAATTGGCAAAGTTTGAAGGACATTATCATGGAGGATATGATCAAGTATTAGTGAGTGTTAACCCTGATATGGATCAGGCAGGTAACGCAACAGCTCCTCAAGCGGTAGGAGAATCAAGAGGAATACCAGATTACTATATTGAGAATACCGTCATTCTTCCATTCAATGATTTAGAATCTACCGAGAAGATTTTACGTGCCCATGCACATGAATTAGCAGGTGTTATTTTAGAGCCAATTCAAGGAGGGTTCATACCTGCTGAACAAGAATTCATGGAAGGACTTCGTAGAATAACAGAAGAACTTAATATAGTACTTATTTTCGATGAAGTAAAAACAGGATTCAGGATATCGATTGGTGGAGCTCAAAAAGTATATGGCATTAAACCGGATATCACTACATTAGGAAAAGTACTGGGCGGCGGATTCCCAGTAGGGGCCATTGGAGGTAAAAAAGAAATAATGATGATTACCTCAGCTAGAGGCGGACGAGATATTTTAACAGCTGGAGCAGATAATACAGATAAACAAAATCCGTTATATCATAGTGGAACATACAATGGTCATCCAACCATATTGGCTGCCGGTTTAGCAACTATTGACTTATTGGAACAGAAAGGAACAATGGAAGATTTGTTTACTAAGACGCAATCTTTACGTAAGGAACTTGAGAATGTGTATAAAAAACATGGCTTAAACATGCAAACAGTCGGTATGGGTAGTATCTTTAACATTATCTTAGCCGAAGGCCCGATTAAAAATTATCGTGATATGAGCAGGGCAAATACGAAATTAAGAAAAGAGATTGACTATGAGTTATTAAAATTAGGTATTTATACAAAGCCGCTTAATCGTTATTCTATGTCTGTTGTACACACGGAGGAAGATATTCTTCGAACTGTGGAAGCGCATGACGAAGCCATTGAACGAATCCTGAAATAATTCAGCTTAACTGAGTGTTAGGTGAAAAGCAAAAGGCCCGATCAAAGCGATTTTAATTGATCGGCCTTTTTTAATTCCACCATGGTACTGGCAATTAACTTGACAAAAAAGGATGAAAAAACCTATTGTTAAATTATAATCATTCACAAAAAGAAATTAGATACTCCTACAATACATAAATATAAATAAAGGGGCGCTCTTTTTAATGTCAAACGTCTATCAAAACATCGCTGGACAAATAGGGGAAATGAGCAAGTCCCACGTGAAGATAGCTACATATATATTAGAGAATCAAACGACCGTTCCTTTTTTTACAGTTGGAAAATTAGCAAAAATGGCAGGGGTCAGTGATGCCACTGTTGTGCGGTTTGCAACCTCGATTGGCTATTCAGGCTATCCAGAGATGCAGCAGTATATGCAGAATTCCGTTAAGCAGCAGCTGACAACGACAGAGCGATTAAAGATGTCCCAAAAGGTTTACAATAAAGAGTCTTCAGGGGTATACGAAGTTTTCCAAGATGATATCGCAAACATAAAATCCACTATGGAGAAATTGGATGAAGATGCATTCCATGAAGCAGTGAAATGCTTATTACAGGCGAGAAGAGTATATGTAATCGCAAACCGCAGTGCCACTTCACTGGGCGTGTTTTTGGAATATTATCTTCAAATTGTTTTAAATAATGTGGAACTTCTGCAGTCAATAGAGAATTCATCGGAAAAGTTATATAATTTAAGTGAAGAAGATGTAGTGATTGGTGTCAGTTTTGCACGATATACGAAAAGTACAATACAAATGTTTTCTTTTGCAAAGGAAAAAAATGCGACAACAATTGCCATTACTGATAATTTACTCTCACCGCTTATTCCTCATGCGGACATTCCATTGACAGCATCCAGTCAGATGCCCAGCTTCATTGACTCTTTCGTTGCACCATTAAGCTTGATTAATGCTTTGATCATGTTTGTCGGAAAAGAGAAGCAGGAAGATATACACGAGCGATTAGAAGTTTTAGAAGACATCTGGAGTCATTTTGATGTTTTTCAAAAAAAGAAAATGGAATAGAAAGAAGCCTTACTCTTCCACATTGGAAAAGTAAGGCTTTTTATTTAATCACATCATCATATTCTGCCTTAGCTTATTTCAATGGAGGCAAATTACTGGATAGTTTTGCTTTTCTCCTCTGCGCTACTGATGTTCTTTTTCCCGAAAAAATGAGTCAACACAATAATTACCCCAGTTAGTAGAAGTGTTGAATATAGTTGGCTTCTTGTAGAATCGATAAAAGCCATGGAAATTAAAATGGTGGAAATCCCCAGGATCGTCGCATATGTCAAATATGGGAACAACCACATCTTCACTTTCAGAGCATCAGGATTCTCTCTTTCTAATCTATTTCTCATCCTCAACTGAGAAATGGAAATAACCAAATAAACTAGTAATATAATCGCTCCTGATGAATTAACGAGAAACAGAAAAACTAATTCAGGCGAAACATAACTCATCACTACAGCAATATAAGAAAATATGGTAGCTGCAAAAACAGCTCTGGCAGGTACGCCATTATTATTCAACTTACTAAAATATTGAGGGGCATCCCCTTTTTTAGCTAAAGAGAAAAGCATTCGGGATGTTGTATATAATCCAGCATTTAGACATGATAAAACAGCAGTTAATACGATGAAATTCATGAGGTGAGCTGCAAAAGGAATGCCTAGGTTTTCTAAAACGGCAACAAATGGACTCTGTAATACATTGGCAGAATTCCAAGGAAGTAATGTCACAACTACGGCTATTGAGCCTACATAAAAGATCAAGACACGCCAAATTGTACTATTAATAGCTTTAGAGACCGACTTAACGGGATCCTTTGATTCAGCTGCTGCAATGGTTGCTACTTCTGTACCGGCAAAAGAGAAAAATACAGTGATGACTCCCACGAAGACGGAACTTACACCATTAGGGAAAAATCCTCCATTTTGTACGAGGTTAGATATTCCAACTGTCGATTCTCCTGAAAATCCGAATATATAAGATACGCCTAAAATCAAAAAGGCGATGATGCTCGCTACTTTAATCATGGCAAACCAATATTCAAATTCTCCAAAGGATTTCACTGAATAGATATTTGTTAAAGTCAAAGCGATTGTCAAGGCCAAAGCAAGAAACCATAAAGGAATACCTGGGTACCACATATTGATGATGGCTGCACCTGCAATGGCTTCAATGGCAATAACGACAACCCATTGAAACCAATAAAGCCACCCAACTGTTGTACCTGCCCAAGGGCCAATTGCGTCCCGGGCATATTCTGAAAATGAACCACTTGATGGATTGGAAGTGGCCATTTCACCAAGGCTCTTCATAATCAAGAACACTAAAACACCGGCAATTACATAAGAAACCAAGATGCCAGGCCCGACCTTATGTATGGCAGCGCCACTACCTACAAAAAGACCTGCACCAATGACGCCCCCGATAGCAATCATTGACATGTGACGAGAACTGAGTGATTGTTCTAAATCATTCTGTTGTTTTTTCATGTAAGACCTCCCTAAAAAATGTGGTGTAAAAGTTTACAATTTTCCTAACCGAAACTGGATTGATTATAGTTTACACAATTTTTAGATTTTTTGAAATAAAAAATTCAAAATTAAATAACAAAAGAAATAATCATTGCTTAATTAAATAAAATAAAATATTATTAAATTAAACACAGGTTTCTAAAAAATCTGATAATTTTCATTTGCAGAAAAGGATGTGCTTTTGTTGATTAAGGTTGCTGCAGTTCAATTACAAGCTATCCCTGGAGAAAGGGATAAAAATATTAAAAATTGTATAGAAATGGTTGAAGAGGCGGCTAAACAGGGAGCTGAATTAATCGTATTACCTGAACTTTGGGTGAGTGGTTACTATTTATCGAAGGAGCAATTCCAATCGTTGCAAGAGGTTTCGACTGGAGAGACTGTTTCATTATTTCAAAAGCTCGCTAAAGAGTTAAAAGTAATACTCATCGTACCTTTTGTTGAGGGGGAAAATGGAAACCTTTACATATCCTTAGCTGTAATTGAGTCAACAGGGGAAGTCATTGCCACTTATCGAAAATCATTTGTATGGGGAAGAGAGAAGGGAATATTTACTCCTGGTGAGAAAGTCTATAATGCAATAGAAACATCGAAAGGGAAAATAGGTGTTCTTATTTGTGCAGATATTGAATTTCCTGAACCTAGCCGAATTCTAGCTCTTCAAGGTGCAGAACTTATTATTGTTCCTTCAGTATGGAGTTACGGAGCTGAAACAAGATGGGATATTCAACTTCCGGCACGTGCACTCGATAATACGGTTTATATCCTTGGCGTAAACACGGTTAATGAGGGAAGTTGCGGAAAGAGTAAACTTGTTGCTCCGACCGGTGAGGTACTATGTGAAGCTTCAAGAACAGAGCAGAGTATTCTAATTCATGATGTGGATTTTTCAATTATATCCAAGGTGCGAAAAGAAGTTCCTTATCTGGATGATTTAGACAAGAAATTGTGGCCAAATGCTTGTTTATTTGAATTGAAAAAATAGTATCAGCGCCGGAGCCGATCCCGAAATGCTTGTTATTTGTGACATAGAAGATGTACCTTTAGCATATATGCCTGGGAATGCAACCCGAATTCGTGTGAAAGCAGCTGGTGATTTAGCCCAGTCTGAAATGAATGAACTGGTGTAGGCGAGGCAGAGGACTGTAAATTAGCTACCTATTGTGCAGAAGAAGCTTTACTTTTTCTAGTAGGTGGAAAAAGCGAGACGCTATGAATAGTGGAGTTGACGAATATTATACTTGGTATTGAGTTTAGGAAATGAAAATTGGCATCTCTGAAATAGTAGATATATGCTAACACAGATAATTGAGCTTATACACTAACTTATTTGCCGAATAACAATGAATATAAATGTTTTTGATTGGCGATAATTATATTATTGTACTACCCCCTAAGTGGTACTCCTCCATTGTTAAAAGCCCCTCTCTTAATCGAGGGGCTTTTTTTGTGATGGGATTGTTAAATAAATTTGTAGGAGCTTTTTGGACTGCATTTAGATTGAATTGGATTTTTTATACCTCTGTCCAACCAAAATTATCAGCGGTGAACCTATAATGCTTGGAAGAAACCAAAAAATTAATGGGTTCCATTCATTCAAGATAGTTATATTGGGTACATTCACTACAAGAATTGCAGTACAAATAGCGATATAGGAACCGAGCATCCCGCTAATATGAGATGCAATCCAGTTTTTCCATTTCTTCTTACCAGCAAGATAGCCTATAAATGCGAAAGAATATGAAAATATCCCAATGAAAAATAAATAGGCGCTGCTTTCCCAATTCAATATTGCCATTGTCAGGGATGTGACAAAGAGTACAACATATGCACCGTGATAAATTTCACCACAAATTGTATGCATACCTCTTTTTTTCTTTGAAGACATAGCACCTATTCCACTAATAAGGCATATTGCTCCAGCGAAAATATGAATGAACAGAATGATCTTAAAGATAAGCATCTTTCCCTTCGTTAAATAATCATTATCGTAACGTAACAGATTAAATATTTATTTTATTATAATACAAATATTTACCAAAAATATGAATGTTAATTTGCAAAGAACAAAATAATTTAGTTATGGAAGATGAGTTTCCATACAATGGAACACCTTTTGCCAAAAAGGGTTCAGGCGCTGTATACGTTGCGGAAAGACGTCAGTGAATCCGTTTTTTTGTGTTAATTTATATCTTTTGTATAAAGGAAGTGCCCACTCAAAAAAGGCAGTGTGCGTAGTCCTTTTTAAGGATAAAGGAGGATTTTACGATTCATTTGAAGAATGTTTTGAAGAATGGGGGTGGATTAATTGCGACAACATATTGAACAGGACTTATCTAAAGATGATATTTTTAGAATGATTATTAAGCACCTTGATGTATTTCCGTTGACTAGTCTAGAGGCTATTAGAGAAGTGATCAGAAGTTCATTAAAACAAAGAGGCTTGATAGGGGGGATGAATAAACAAACAGGAGCCGCTAATGTAACATATAACCGGAAAATATCAGACCAGGATATCCTGTTATTAAATGATTGTATTTGTGACCTTTTAAATAGCCGCGTTATCCAACCTGGTATTGACGATGATAATCTGGATTTACCATGGATTCATGTTTCTGATAAAGAGAAACTTAAAACATTGGTAAACTCCCTGTCTTAACTTTTTACATATAAAAGCCCTTCTCTTAATCGAGAGGGGCTTATTTTAGGTTAGAATTTCTTTATCCGATAATTGCAATTTTCTATATCATTCATACTCAATTAATTGTACGTTTCACCTGTAAGGTGAGTTTCAAACATATCGATGATTTCAAGGAAACGTTCAGCTTCACGGAAAACGTGATCGGCCAATAGAGGATGGATAATGCTCTTGATTTTGCATTCTTCGATTAAATCTCTTGCGGTTTTCTTAAAGTCTCGAAGTGATACGACGGAAACTCGATTCTGATCTAGAAATTGATCCAAAAGAGGAGCGGTTTGAGATTGCGGTTTCATGGATTCTAAGTCCACAGCTTGAAAGACTAATTGATCAAAATCATTGCTAAAGTTACGAGCCATATCCACCAGCTTTCTTTCCGATGGATCAAGGAGATGTCCGATGAATTTTGCATGATCCGCCATGATCCTTAAAAAGAAAACATTTTCTTTGATTATGGCATCTGCAAGTGGTTTCAATTTACCCTCATTTAATTCTTTTAATCGTTTTCTGAAATAATTGGCTTCCCTGCTTGTATGGTCGACTAAAAGTGGGAAATTGTTTGCACCAGGCAATTTACAGGTGAGGATCAATCCTAATACCTTCCTTTTGAATAAAAATATTCCTGTAGCAGCTTGTTGCACTTCCGAGTTGAATCTCTTGATCTGTTCTGGATCAGCTTGATTTGTTAATGTATGGGATTGCTGTTCTATCCGTTCAAATAAATGATAAAACTGATTAGCCTCCTCTATTAGCTGTGTATCTTCACACCTAAAACCTAGTCTTAGAAATAACGAGTGTTCTTTCATTATTCTTGACCAAAAACGAATCTCATCTAAAGAGCGTGCAACAAACATTCCTGATTTATTCCTCATAGCTTCCTGTATATCCTCACTCATAACTAAAGCCCCCTTTTTAAAACAAAACCATCATTAAATCTTATTAACAAAGGGACATTAGTATTCTGCTCAATTGAAAGCAATTACTAATCTCCTTTTAGCACCTCAACCAATTGGTACTTGATGGCGTTTATTATGATGAGTTCTTGAAGGGGAATAACATGATTCATCCAAATTCTTGCCGGTATTGTGATTATTGCATTTTAGCGAGAAAGGTAAATGGATTTTGAACCTAGGATGGCACCAAAAGCATGTAACATTAGAGATTCAAAGGGGGAATCGAATACCATGTATTTTCTTGAAAAACTTTTTGCAGCCACTCTGTATAAAAAAACCCTTAGACTTTATCTAAGGGTACTCGTATTTTAATCCAGCAGTATCATTAGGTTACTGGTGATAGTCATTTGTCACTAAGTTCATTTATTTTTTTCGTAAGCTCATTAAACTTCTTATCGAGTTCTGTGTACGCTTTATCGTTTGGAGTCATAAAGCTAAGCTTTCCCAAAACTTCCTGCCTTTCTGTTTCAAGTGTTAATCGCAGTTCTTCCAAATCATCTCTTTTTGAGGATGTTGATTCATGCAATTGCTTTTGTATGCGATTATTCGAAATGACAAGTTTGCTGCTTGTCGTTTTTTCGAGAAAATATCGATCATGCGAAACGACGATTAGCGTTCCAGTATACTGTGCTAAGGTTTCTTCAAGTTGTTCCCGTGAAGCTAAGTCCAGATGATTTGTCGGCTCATCCAAAATAAGCACATCTTTTTCTTCTAATATATATTCCATTAACTTACACTTCACCCGTTCACCCATACTCATATTCTTAATGGGTTCTGTCCAATGAGACGCCGTGAAGCCTAAATGCTTCATTAAAGTTTGAACGTTCCCTCTCGACTCGAAAGTTTCTTTATGAAATAGCTGGGAGGGTGTTAGTTCAAGTGGTAAATCAAACACCTCTTGCGTCAAATAGCCTATTTTTGCAGATGGAGAAATCCATACATCGCCCGCAAAAGTTTCATGTCCAAGAATTATTTTTAATAATGTCGTCTTTCCGCTGCCGTTGGGGCCTATAATGGAAATCTTCTCACCATGCTGAATCGTGAAATTGACGTTTTTAAACAGTGTTCGCCCGCTAAAAGTCTTCGTTAAATTCTTAACTTCCAAAAAACGTTTTCCCGTCTTGTTTTTTGTTTTAATTGAAAAGCGTACAGTATATTCTGATTCAACAGGTTCAGCTTTTGCTTTTTCAAGCTCTTTTTCAAGACGCTTTTGTTTAGATTTTACCTGTGCATCCATTCGCTTCGCTTTCACGCGATAGTATTCCTTAACTCCTTCCTTTTTCGTCGATTGTGAATGGGCTTTTTTTGACCAAGAAGTAATTTCATTCATTTGTCCCTCGATCTGTTCAACCATTTTTTGCTGTTTTTCATATTCACGTTGTTGTGTAAGTCTTTTCTGTTTGCGAACATCCATATAACTAGAATAATTCCCTTTGTGCTCAATTAGCTTTTTATCTTCAATCGACCAAATTTTCGTTACGACAGCATCCAAAAAATAACGATCGTGCGAAACAAAAATAATGGTACCTCTATAATTTTTTATTTGTTCATTAAGGAATCCTAAACTGGCCTCATCAAGATGGTTCGTCGGTTCATCTAATAGTAAAAGGTCTGCACCTTTAGAAAGTCCTTTTGCTAGCCGGGCTTTGAGTTTTTCTCCTCCGCTTAATTGTAGGAAGTCATGGCTTGGTACATGCATTTTATCCAGTAATTTAACTTCGGTAGGCGTCTTATCTTCTGAAGAATGCGACTCGACTTCTTGTTCAACCATAAAAACTTTCAAGTCTTGCTGCAGCCATTGGATTCGTCCATGTGCAGGCTCTAAATCATTGTTAATTAATTGCAGCAACGTAGATTTACCGGCACCATTTTTGCCAATGATACCGATGATTTCCCCTTGTTGAACACTAGCATTAACATTTTCAAAAATGTTATGGTCCAATACTTCAAAGCTGATATTGGTTAATTTTAATAGTTCTTTCATATAATTATCCCTCTCCTTAAAGGGAGAATAAAAAAAATCCTCCCAGTTCATATGGAAGGATTAGCCGTACCTGTGCATTATCAAATAAGAGCTATTTTCATGATAGCTCTACAATTTATAGAAAATGGGCAGACTAATCCTATTTCGTATGATTTGAAATATGTGATTTCAAATTTTAAAAATAAGATTAGTTAATCATCGGCCACCCATCATCCCTTCTGATATTAATAAAATCAGTATAACATAAAATAATCTTTGAAAACAAAAGGAAGCTTTTCATTTATTGAAACAAATTATCTAGCCTTAATTACTGCTTCTAAATGAATATTAGTGCCAGTTATCTTCTATAAGTAGAGGGGCCTTTTTTTATATCATTATCAACTAGTATTAAAACTTTTCCGGCCTTTATATCCGTTTCATAACTTTCTGCCTCTTTTTCTGAAATGCCTAATCCAATGAGAGTACCAGCCAATCCTCCAGTTCCTGCACCAACAGCCACTCCTGCCAGTGCTGAAACGATAGGTCCAGCAGCGAGCAGCGGTCCTATTCCTGGAATGGCCAATGCACCCGCGCCGGCAAGAAGGCCAGCCGTCCCGCCAATAACTCCACCTGTTGCAGCTCCGGTTGCTAATCCTTCTTCAGCCTTCGTACCCGTTTTTCTCTCGACCACTTTTGTTTCCTTCCGATCTTTGGCAACAACAGAAATTTCATCACGTTTATACCCTTGTATCAAAAGTTCTTCAACAACTTTTACCGCATCTTCACCGTTTTCATATATTCCTACCACTTGTTTACTCATTAAAGTCATCCTCCTTTAACTTCCATCTATTGTTCACCTCATAATATGAGTCATAAAAGATTTATATTCGTTAGGTTAAAATAACAATGTTAATAAGGATATTAGGCTTGGTGTCTCGATAGATTCAACACTTTTTTTCGAATAAAAGGTTCAAAAGATGCAGTTAATATTTCTCTAGGAAGGGTATTGAGGGAGACATCATTTAAATTGCTCTAATTCTGGTTCAGGTAATGAGAATCTTTAATTTACATAATCGATGCTTGAGCTTCAAAGTAAGCAGGCTATGTAAGATATAGGGGAGCGGGTTATTGATATTGGAGAAAGAAAAATAAAATAAACAACTCCCTGATACAAGCCGGATCAAAGATTTTTATAAAGAAGGAAAAAATATTAATGTTTTACTTGTATTATAACGGCAATAATATCCACAATTATAGTGTGGGCAATAGAACGGTATGTCTGCTAATTAGGTGTTTATAAAAACTGATACATAATGATAAAACATAGAAAAAAAGGATTATAATCATGTCCAATGGGTTAATCTTTTTTGAGAAAGGAGGAGGTCATTAATATGGAATATATAAAGGGAATCGATGTTTCACATTGGCAAGGTGCTATTAATTGGGAGGAAGTTGCAAAGGCAGGCGTGAAGTTCGTGTTCATTAAAGCAACAGAGGGAACGAGTTATTCTAAGCTATCCTATTTCAAAGAAAATGCACCACAAGCATTGGCGGCGGGATTGAAAGTCGGGGCCTATCACTATGCAAAGTTTGCAACTGTTTCAGAAGCAAAGGCTGAGGCAGCTTATTTTTTAGATTCAATCAGCTCTTTTGCTTTAAATTACCCTGTTGTTCTTGATCTTGAGGAAAATAAAAAAAAGGCAAAGAAAAAAACGCTGACCGATGCAGCATTAGCTTTTTTAGAAGCTATTGAAGAAGCTGGATACACGGCCGTGCTGTATACTGGTAAATACTTTCTCGAAAACACTTTGGATGAATCAAGGTTGACGAATTATTCTTTGTGGATTGCCAGATACAACAGCACGTTGGGACGTGGCGCAGATATTTGGCAGCATTCTGATTCGGGTAAAATAAGGGGCATCCGTACAAAGGTGGATTTGAATATAGCCTATAGGGATTTTACGAATACAAAAAATACTTTTAGGAAGCACAGCTCCCATGCATTGAAAACCAAAACAACCACAGCTTATACTGTATCAAAAGGCGACACACTTAGCTTCATTGCAAAAAAACATAATACAACGGTAAAGTCTCTTGTTGGTCTTAACGGAATTAAAGACCCCGACAAAATTTATATCGGTCAAAAATTAAGGTTGAAATAAGTAAAGGCTCTTCTCATTACGAGAGGAGCTATTTTTTAAAATATTCCTTATATTTCTTTAAGTTCGTCAATTGCTACTTCTGATCTTTCCTCTAATGGTCCTCTTAAATGTACTGTAGCCGTTCTTCCATCTTCATTTAAATTATCAATCCATACTGAGGTGCCATTATATCTCACCTCAATGTCGGATGAAGAAGAAAGTATCTGTCTTACACGCTTAACATCCACATATATCCCTCCCTGCTAATTAGTCTACCTATTATTTGGGGAAAGGCTTAATTTTATTCGTTTATTCAGGGATTAATGTTGCAACTAAATCATTTAAGGCACGATGATGTTTAATCTTACCTGTTATCCGTCGTGAATATTTGAGGTGCTTTTTAGTTTGCAATGAAAAGATAAGAATTCTTAATCTTGGAAATATTAAGTTTCTGCTAGAATGGAAGGGAATGTAAAATAAATCTTGGGGTGATGAATTTGAAAAAACGCATACTGGAATCCCAGTTTATCTCAATGGGCTAAGACTAAGCAAAAAAGAATATATTATAGAGCTAACGGATGCCTTGCTTTCAATAGGGGAGTCGCCACCTACTCAAATGGAGTTAATGGGACGGAAGGGTTGAATAAGGAAGTAATTAAGATGGGACAATATTGGAGGAGAAAGTGTTGTTTGGTTTGAAGTCATACGCATTCTTATACATGCTTTTAGGGGGGTATCATGGAATTATCGTTATTATTGGAATATGGCTGGGTGTTAATTATTCTAATTTTTTTAGAAGGCTTATTATCTGCCGATAATGCATTGGTATTAGCCATTATGTCAAAGCATTTACCAAAAGAACAGCAAAAAAAAGCGATTAATATTGGGTTGCTTTTAGCTTTTATATTCAGGATTGGTGCAATCTTCATTATTTCGTACCTTTTCCATGTTTGGCAAGTTCAAGCAATTGGTGCTGCATATTTGATTTTCATCTCATTAAAGCATTTACTAAAAAAGGACCACGGGGAAAAAGAGGGAAAAGGGAAAAGCTACCGTATGACCGTTGCGCAAATTGCATTGGCTGATATTGCTTTTGCTATCGATTCCATTTTAGCTGCAGTCGCTCTTGTCATTGCCTTGCCAGATACACCAATGGGTGATATAGGAGGTATGGATGGGGCAAAATTCATTGTTATTTTATTAGGGGCAATTGCAGGTTTAATTGTCATCCGGTTTGCAGCAGGGTACTTTGTTAAGATACTGACGGAGCGACCAAGCCTCGAAACGGCAGCCATGTTAATCGTTGGTTGGGTAGGGGTTAAGTTATTAATGCATACCCTTGCACATCCAGCCGTGCACATTATCCCACACGATTTTGTTGAAGGACCGATTTGGAATATTATCTTTTGGTCAGTCATGCTTCTTATTGCTATAGGCGGATGGTTTTTATCTGGAAAAACAGTGAAAAACGATAAGCAAAATGACTAATGTTATCAGAATAAAAAAGAGTTGAAAACCCTTAGTGTTAATTTTTTAAACCTTATGTTTGCTAAATAGGATTTTTAGACCGACTTGACTTCCAATTTCGGTCTTTTTGCCTCCAGGCACTTGCTCTCCTTGGCTCCTTTGCGCTCCAATCAACATTGTATTATCATTTAGATAGAACCCTTTTGCCTAAAAACTGAGGAGACCACAATAAGTGGTCTCTTTTAATAATGTTTAACAAATCCTGTTTGTATATCATGTATGAAGCAAATAACCTGATTTATTTATCCACTGCAAAAATCTGTGTACTGTGCACGATGCGAGATGAGGATACTTGAAGATTTATGGGCAACGTTCAATAAGACCAGAGGCAGCACTGCCGAAATGTAAGAAAGGGCATTGCATCGTTTTTATATCCAAACCGATGACCAGTTCTGATCGGCTAGTATCTACTTTCCTTAGTTTCCTTTTTTTTATGGAACCGCCGACAATTCTAATGAAAAAGCCCACTTATATTTATGATATATTTTTTAATGAATCAATTATAAGGTCTAAATCTTTACAGTATTTCCGCACTAACCGTGATTCTATTGATTGGCTAATGGATAATTGATGAGCGACCTTTCATGTATTCCTGAACTTTTGTATATTATATGAGGTAACAATCAGGTTTCTTTCAACTACTTCTAATGCTTTAACTAATGAATAATTTTGTGGCATTTGACGGCAGAAAGCAGCAGTATAGAAAAAACTATCAATGAAGAACCTACAAATCTAACATCTTAAATTATCATACATACTGGTAGGATACAGTATAAGGGATAAACGCCAACAGGCACCAGCTAAAAAACAGCTGGTGCCTGTTGAGCGTTCGATGAAACCGTACAAAACTTTTCTGATTTGTAAACAAAAAATGTCTCTCTAAATTATTTATCGCAAAGCCGATGATAAATGGCAGTTGATTCAACGGAGCTTATTGACGGGAAGGGACGTTCAAATACTTATCTGTCCCTTAAAGAATTGATGCTCCGTATGAATAAAAACAAAAATGCCTCCTCATATTAAAAGAGAGGGGATGTGTCACATGATAAAAAGTATATCTACTTTTCAAGCGACAATGGTGCTGATTCTATCTATTGGGTTGATGAACCATGTTATCGTTTTGCCTTCACTGCTTGGGGCATCCGGAAGAGATTCATGGATCAGTAATTTAGTCACCGGAGTGCTTTTTCTTTTATGGCTTCCCATGGTTTATTGGATCATAAATAAAACAAAACAACAGCATATCATTGGCTGGCTTCATACTCACAGTCACCCGCTCGCCGCCTGGTCCATAAAAATCCTTCTTTTCTTCTATATTTTATTAAACTTGTTTGTCACTTTATTTAGCACATTTTCCTGGGTAAACAGTACTTATATGATTCAAACGCCAGAATATATATTATTTATACCTTTCATCATCCTATGTTTTATTGCTGCAGAGGCTGGAATCAAAACAATAGCCATTGCCGGGGGATTGGTTTTGCCCCTTGTTGTGGCACTTGGATTTATGATAATGACGGCAAATATACAGTATAAGGATTATTCCTTGCTTTTCCCTATTTTTGAAAATGGATTTACACCTGTTTGGGACGGGGTCGTAATACTAGGTGGAGGTTTTACAGAGATATTTCTACTCATTTTGATTCAACAGTTTGTAAAGACAGAAATAAAGTTCAGGAGTTTACTTTTTTTAGGTTTATTTCTTTTGTTTATCAGTATGGGACCCATAATAGGCTCCATTACAGAGTTTGGTCCGGTACAGGCTGCAAAAATCAGCAATCCTGCATACGCTCAATGGCGGTTACTAACTATGGGTAAGTATTTGAACCGGCTGGATTTTTTATCAATATACCAATGGCTTTCAGGTGCATTTATCCGTGTATCGTTATCGATATTCCTAATGGGGGAACTGTTTCAAATTAAATCAAAGAAAATAAAAAATATTGTATTGCTTGCTATATCAGTCTCCTTAATCATTGCGCTTTGTATACCAATCGACATTCCAGCATACAGGAATTTTACCGAACGATATTATTTTAAATTGAGTGTGATTAGCATTTTGGTTATAACCTTTTTCATTAACATAGTCATTTTTTTGAAAGAAAGGGTGAAAAAGAATGGAGCCTCTATTGAACAAGGCAAATAAGGGGAGTTCTTCGGAGATCCAACTAACGACGGAATATTTCAATGAACTATTCGGAATGAGCTCGGATGTAAAATTCAAAAAGCATACCATTACATCTGAAGGGAAAACAGATCCGCCCCTTATTTGCACTTTGATTTATTCAGAGGTGTTGGTCGATGTCAAAAAAATGTGGGAATCAGTAGCACGGCTTGATAGTGTATTCATAAATTCTAAACTGAAGGAAGAAGAGGTTATAGAGGATCCGCATGAAGAATTTAAAGTCAGTAGGGTTCTCCCTTCCTCCACTTTAAAAGAAAATGTGGAGGAAAACGTATTTTCCGGGATGGTCCTGATGCTATTTGAAGAATTGGAATTATTATTTATGTTTTCCCTACCAAGCATCCCGAATCGAAGTCCCGAGGAAACACGTAGTGAAATTTCCATCCGAGGTCCGCGTGATGGATTTATCGAAGATATCTCTGTTAATTTAGGGTTGATCAGAAAAAGATATAAAACTGCATCACTCGAAAATCAATCATTTACCATTGGGAAAAGGAGCAAGACAAAAATCAATTTATTATATGTGAAGGATGTTGTAAATCCAGAAACCATTGAAAAAGTAAAAAGAAAAATCTCCTCCATAAACACAGATATCTTGTTGGGAACTACTGAACTTGAAGAATTTTTATCAGACAGTAAGTTCAACCTGATCCCGTTATTTGATTATACAGGGAGGCCGGATTATGCTGTAGCCAGTTTAAATAATGGGCGCTTTGCCATTTTAGTGGATGGGTCACCAACTGCCTTAATTGGACCAGGTAATATTACATTATTGTTAAAAGCCGCGGAAGATCGTCATACTCCATCTTACTATACAAATTTCGAATATTTCTTTCGCATTTTCGGACTAATGGTATCAATATTTCTGCCAGGTTTTTATATAGCACTAATATCATTTCAATTAGACCAGCTCCCCTTCCCATTTTTGGCGACGATAACCGTATCTAGATTTGGGTTGCCTATATCACCTCAACAAGAGGCCTTCTTGATTTTGGGTTTATTTGAGTTGTTTCGAGAGGCAGGGATCACACTCCCCAAAGCAATCGGTCAATCACTGGCCGTTGTGGGTGGCTTAATTATAGGGGATGCGGCAATTAGAGGCGGGATTACATCCCCGACGATGTTGGTGGTGGCAGGTACTACTGCGGTAGCCACCTATACATTAATCAATCAATCTTTAGGTGGAATTGTAAGCATGGCCAGGTTTTTTGTATTATTTCTCTCTTCTGTGTTAGGTTTATTCGGATTCTTTCTCGGTGTTTTCTCCATTGTCCTTTATATATCAAGGCTGCAGATTTATGGTTTACCCTACTTAGCTCCTATATCACCACTATCCTTGAAAGATCTTCTAGGGGGCGGTGTCTTTGTGAAGCCATATCTCTTTAGAAAGAAACGTGCCGAAATGCTGAAAACAAAGGACAGAACAAAAGGAAATCGCTAATGAAAATGATCCTTAGATTTATACTATTCGTAATGAGCCTTGCTCTTTTAAGTGGCTGCTGGGATGCCAAGGATATTCAAGATATTCAATATATAAGTGCAATGGGAATAGATTATCAAAATGGTCAGTATGTCATTTATGTGCAGGTGACGTCTTTTGCCGGTGTGGCTAAACAAGAGGGCTTGGAACCAAAACCAACACCTGTTTGGGTCGCCGAGGGACGCGGGAAAACAATGAATGAGGCCATGAATGACATTTATAAAAGGTCAAACCAGTATATTTATTGGGCTCATGTTAAATTGATCATTTTCTCTGAAAGCTTACTAAAACATGGATTGGACAACGTAAACGACCCCATTTTAAGATTTCAGCAAATTAGGGAAACAACTTGGTTATATGGAACCGATGATTCCTTAGAAAAGATCCTCTTTGTCAATAGTTTATTCGGCTCTTCAGTGCAAACAAGCATTTTCAATCCGGAGGATATTTATAAATTAAGATCCTTTGTCGAACCCATCAGATTCAAAGATTTTATACGCAAAATTATGAAACAGGAATGACAATAAAACTACCGAAGATTTCGTTGAAAAATGAGGTATGGAAAGCAAAAGAAAAAACACAGAACACCGTAAAACTATCAGGGTCCTATTTTATTAAAAATAATCAGCTAAAGGGGGAGATAGCAAATAAACATCTTGGGGGTATGAGATGGTTAACAAAATCAACGGTAAGGTCCCCAATTAGAATAAAAATCAACAAAAACAAAAATGTTCAATTATCTCTAATGAGGCCAAAATTCAATATAAAACCTATCTATGTAAATGATAAAGTCGAATTCGATATTTCAATTGAAGTAGAAGGTACCGTAGTGGATATGGAAGAAAACATCTCCTTACCCCACCTTAAAGAAAAAATACAGGGGGAATTAGAGAAAGAAATTAGGGATACGTACAAATATGCTCTTGAAAAAAATATAGACATCTATAATTTAGAAGAAGTTATCTACAGAAAGGATTTGAAAAAATGGAAAGAAATTTCCAAAGGTGGTTTTAGCCTTAATGAAGGATCCATCCGTAATATTCAGGTGGATATTGCTATTAAAATAACAGGCGATTATAAATATGAGTACATGAATTGATACCTTCAGAAGTGGATCGCAGGCTGCCATGACAGAATCTTTCTTCAAAGTCGTTTCCAATGATTATGATATGGCAGCCACTGTAAATGATATATTCAACAACTAACCATGTATACTATCTAATTTATCTCCACTTGTATTCCATATTTCGATGATAGCTGAAATAATCACCAGCTATAATATTGGTAGATAGGTCATTTAAATATGTCAGGAGATAAAAAAATGAATGCTTACAAATTTACACTGTTGATACTTTTAACGACTTTTTTAATGGGTTCTTCCTTTGCAGTAGTTAAAATTGGTCTGCATTATTCATCCCCATTATTATTAGCAGCATTACGCTTCACACTTGCAGGATTCATAATGGCGATGATCGTAATCTTTTTAAAAAGACCGCATCCAAACTCTAGAGGGGATTGGATTAAAATGCTTATTATCGGCACTTTTCAAACAGCCGGAGTAATGGGGTGCATTTTCCTGAGTTTACGCACTATAACAGCAAGTGAATCCTCAATACTTACATTCACGAACCCGTTACTTGTTGTTGTATTCGGTACCATCTTTTCACAAACACGCTATAAACTATATCAATGGATTGGAGTTTCATTAGGATTAGGTGGAGTAATTATAACGATGGGGGCTCAACTTGAGTTTAAGGTTGGTATTCTTTTCGGCATTCTTTCTGCTGTTTTCTGGGCCATTTCCACTTTATTGGCGAAAAAATGGGGAGCGATTTCCGATACATGGGTATTATCTGCTTATCAGATGCTTTTTGGCGGTTTACTGCTTTTACTTGGCAGCTTTATTCTTGAAAAACCATTCTTCATAATGAATGGTCATTCGTTGTTCATTTTATTATGGTTAAGTATCATGTCATCGATCGTGCAATTCGCTGTTTGGTATTACCTTTTACAAAAGAGTGATCCAGGAAAAACAAGTGCCTTTTTATTTTTGGCACCTTTCTTCGGAGTATTATCAGGGTGGGCACTATTAGGTGAACCGATATACACTTCACTCCTAATTGGCGGACTATTTATTATCATTGGCATCTATCTTGTAAATAGCAATTTCCAAAAGGAAAATAAATTTGTAAAAAGAGCTTTATAGTAATCGTATGGATTTTCCTAAGCTGCCAAGGTCAGAAAATCCCTCGTGAAAAAGAAAAGCGCCTCTTTTCTTTTTCACGAGGGATTATTAAATTATACCTCTATACAAAAAACTTCTTTAAATCCTTCTTTCCCTTTAGCTGTTACTTTTACTGCGCGAATAGATGGAACACGGACTATCCAGCCTAAATCAAAAAAATGTGTAAGGAGCCCATTTCCTAAAGCACCGCCAAGATGATGGTGACGTTCACTCCAGTCTAAACATGAGTGGGAAAATGAACGGCGCTTTTTTCTTAAATCAGGTAAATCGATGCCGAATTCAGAAAAAAAATGATCTCCTTTGGGTGTGACTGTAAACTCTCTCTCTTCTATTTTCAAATATCCGGCTTTCAACATCGATTCAGTTAATTGGACTCCTAGTTTTCCTGCCAAATGATCATAGCAAGTTCTGGCTTCCTTAAGCAATTTGACTTGGTTTGATTGTTTTAACGACCGAACTTCAGGAGGTGGGGAAATGGCAAGAAATGATTCTAAAATGTGCGCAATTTCTCCATTTGCTAGCTGATAGTAACGATGTCTTCCGTGCTTTTCAACTTTAACAAGATTACCTTCCACTAATTTAGAAAGGTGAAAGCTGGCGGTTTGAGGTGTTATTACAGCCATCAATGCTAATTCACCTGCCGTATGAAAACGCCCATCCAGTAAACTTGCAAGAATTGTTGCACGTGACTTTTCCCCAAGAAGGGAGGCTATCTCCACCATATTTGGATTTATACTCAAAATAGTTATCAACCTTTCTACCGATATTTAAGTTTGAATAAGCTGAACGCAAAGTAAATAGCATTAAAATATGTAAACTTATTTTTCTATTATACAGTACCGCTGCCCTAGTGATATTCTGTATATTCACGATTCCCGCTTTAAATATTTTTGAAAACGGCCGATGAAATGGTCCAAATCGCAGTGCAGGAAGAAATCATAGATTTTAAAAGAATTGATCTTTCCGTGAAGCCTTAAAATCCGTGGGCACTCCCGTTTGAATTTCACTTCAACGAAAAGCTTGAACGGGTAAATATATAGGTTCAAGTGTTTCCTGAATATCGGAAGGTTTTTGGGGATCTATATTCGAAGGTGTTTTATAGATGTTAAAGGGGCTTCCGTTAAATTGGGTGCTTTTTTTATTGGGGAGAGATTATGGAATCAGGAGAGGTTAAAGAAAAGACTGTAAAGAAGAAAGACTGTCTATCCTTTGGATAAGCGTTTTTTAATGAAGTATATTCTTTGTAAACTAGGCATACATTCTTACATGTTCACTAACAGTAAACGTTCCTTAATAGTCTTGGAATAAATACCGGTGAATAGTCCCTTTTGTCGAATTTAGTAGTCAAATAGGAGGGAATGAAGAGTATGAAAATATCAGACGTTGGATTTAAAGGCCAAGTTTTTGGATTTATAAAGTTCACACCTTTTGTGGAAAGTTTCTTGTCCGGAGATTTATATATGAATAATTTCAAAAAGTATATTGATATGGAAAGTGCTTTAGGGGAAAAAGGTGTAGGAGACAAATTTGAAGCAGCACATGTTTTTACGGAATTAACAATGAATTTCTTTACTCAGGATACCCATGAATTAATAATGTCCGGGCGAACTAAAAAAATGAATTTCAGAAAAAATATAAATGAAAAAAGACCATTATATTGTATGTTTGCAATTGTCGGCGATATGTTAAAAGTGGTTAAGGAGGATGACAAGTATTACTATACCAAATTTGATTTACCTAATGAACAAATCGATAAAATGATCAGGGAGTTCGGAGATAGCTTGATTTTTGTTACCCCATCGCAATTTATTGACAGAATTACTAAAACACTCAATGAAAAAGGTTATGCTTACAGAGGAGGGTTGGTAAAATATGATGATTATAACATCAATTCCTCAGCTAGGATGAGCTCTTATAAAAATCAAGGGACTGATATTTACTTTTGGAAAGATAAATACTTTGAAAATCAATATGAATATCGCATAGTTCTCACAGATCAAGAAGTTGATGAAGCTTTAATTGTGAACGTTGGTGATATTTCAGACATTAGTACTATATTTAATGCAAATGAATTTTTCAGTGATAAATTTGAAATAAGATTACGAAAGAAAGGAAATCTAAGCATCCATTAAATTGGGTGCTTTTTATTTGCAGGAGGGATAAAGAAAATATTGAGCTCTTTAAAGAATTAAATAGAAGAGTTAAATTAACCGGAAATTCTAGGGTGATTGCATCCACATGGTTAAGGCAAAACACATGAATTATAATAACTCATTTAAATTCACTAGTATTGTTATCGGTAATTTAAAACGAAAAAAAAGAAAAACTTACCTAATGGGTAAGTTTTTCGGATATAAATTTATTTTTTATTGCTATACACATGCCTTTTTAATCTGAAAGTATCCGTATATCTAGCTTTAGAATATTAATTGTAAGTCCTCGCACACGAACCTTACGATGCATATGCTTAAAAAGAATAGGTTCATCAAAAGGTGAACTCTGCATAAAGTCAAAAACGATCGAGGTTACTTTTTTTCGTTACTTCGAGAGATAAACGCGCGCTTCATAAGGTTTTAATGTATTAGAAGAAATTTCATCACTGTTTTGATCCGTGTAGTTATTGATTAGCAGTTGTCTAGCTTCACAGCTAATGTGTTCTGGTAATTCAAAGTAGGCTGCTTCCCCTGTAAAGTTGCAAATAACAAGTAATGTTTCGTTATCTAAAGTACGTATATACGCATAAATTTGCTCATTTTCTTTTAAAATAAGATCATATGCACCGTACACAATTACGTCATATTTTTTTCTTAACTTAATTAGTTTTTGATAGTAGTAAAAGATAGAATTCGAGTCTTCTAATGATTGTTTCACATTAATTTCTCTATAGTTTGGATTTACTTTTAACCAAGGAGTACTTGTTGTAAAACCAGCATTTTTACTATCGTCCCATTGCATAGGAGTTCTAGCGTTATCACGGCCTTTAATATAAATGGATTCCATTACTTTAGCTTTATCCTCTTGACCCTCTATAACTTTTTCACGGTACATATTCAGAATCTCAATATCCTTATAATCATCAAGACTAAATTTAACATTTGTCATACCTATTTCCTCACCTTGATAAATATAAGGCGTTCCCTGCATCATATGAAGGAATGTTCCAAGCATTTTTGCGGATTCTACTCGGTAAGATGTATCATTGCCAAAGCGAGAGACCATTCTTGGTTGATCATGGTTATTTAAATAAAGGCTATTCCATCCTTTTCCTTCCAATCCTTTCTGCCATTTTGTCATGCATTCTTTAAGATCGTCCAGCTTTAAAGGCTTTACATCCCATTTTCCGCCTGGTCCTGAGTCTAAATCCATATGTTCGAATGTGAAAATCATATTTAGTTCAGTACCTTCACTATTCGCATACTTAGTGGCATCATCAACGGATGCCCCAGGACATTCGCCGACTGTCATCATGTCATATTTCGAAAGTACCTCACGATTCATCTCTTGTAGATACTCATGCACACGAGGACCATTCATAAAGAAATCGCCACCCCAGTCGTATCGCTTTCCGCCTGGAGTGCTGGGCAATCCTTCCGCTTTGGAAATGAGGTTAATCACATCCATTCGAAAACCATCAATGCCCTTATCAAGCCACCATATCATCATGTCATGAATTTCTTTTCTTACTGTAGGGTTTGCCCAATTTAAATCAGGCTGTTTTTTGCTAAACAGATGAAGGTAGTATTCATCTGTTTCTTTATCATATTGCCAAGCTGGACCACTAAAAACTGATGTCCAATTGTTTGGCTCTTTTCCATCTTTGCCGGGGCGCCAAATATAGTAGTCTCTGTACGGATCATCTTTTGATGATCGGGATTCAATGAACCATTTATGTTCATCTGATGAGTGATTAACAACTAGATCCATCATTAATTTCATATTGCGTGAATGTAATCCTTCCAAAAGTTCATCCCAGTCATTCAGGGTACCAAACTCATCCATAATGTCTTGATAGTCACTAATATCATAGCCATTATCATCGTTTGGAGATTTGAAAACAGGTGATAGCCAAACGACATTAACTCCTAATTCATTTAAATAATCAAGTTTTGAAATAATTCCACGTAAATCTCCAATTCCGTCCCCGTTACTATCCATGAAACTCCGAGGATAAATTTGATAAACAACACTTTCTTTCCACCATTTTTTCTCCAATTTCATCTTCCTTTCACTTCTAATTTGTTTCTTAATCAGTCTCATATTCCCCTTATTTAACAGCACCTTTTGTCACACCACTAATAATCCATTTTTGAGCTATGATATAAACAAGGACCATAGGGGAGAGTGCCATTAAATAGGAGGCAAATGCTAAGTTATAATTTGTTGTAAACTGTGACTGGAATACATATTGAACAAGCGGCAATGTCATCGAATCACGATCACTTAAAATAACAAGTGGTAACATAAAATCATTCCATGCCCACAAACATGTTAAAATTCCGACTGTTGCGTTTATTGGGCTTAATAATGGAAAAATAACTTTCCAAAATACTGTCCAAATACTTGCTCCATCTACATAAGCTGCTTCTTCTAATGACTTGGGAATCGAACGTATATAGCCCACATAAATAAAAATATTAAAAGCCAAACCGTATACAATATACAGAAAGATAAGTCCTGTCATATTATTTAATCCGAATAGGCTAGTTTGCTTTACAACAGGCAACATAATGATCGGAAAAGGTACAAACATCGCACTAACAAAATAGTAATAAAGCAACTTAAAGAATCGTCTATGCATATTCCGTGCAATGGCATAAGCCACCATCGAATTTGTCAGTAATGTAAGAGCAACTGTAAAAACTGTAACGATAAAGCTATTTTTAATAGATTGAAAAAAATTCGTCAGGCGAATGGCTTCAGCGAAGTTTTCCCATCTTAATGTATGAGGCAGAGACAAAAGGGATTTACTCATTTCATCTGGTGACTTGAATGCTGTCACGACTGTTAGGTAGAGGGGAAATAAGATAACCAGTGAGCAAAAAATTAGCAGTATGGTTATAGGCCAATTTACTTTTTTACTTTCCATTACATATCCACCTCACGTTTTTGAAGGAATTTAATTTGCAGGATTGATATAACCACAATTAAAATAAAGTAGATCACAGAATTTGCTGCCTGATAAGCGAACTCCCCCCCTGAGAAGCCCCCTTTATATATCAATACCGAAATGGCTTCCGTGGATTGACCTGGACCTCCATTTGTCATTGCAATAATATGGTCAAATACCATCAAAAAGTTTTTCATTGCAAGCACCATATTTATGGTGAAGAAAGATGCAATAAGTGGAAATGTAATGTGTTTAAAACTTTTCCATTTTCCCGCACCATCTAAACTAGCAGCTTCGTACAATTCAGTTGGAATCGTTTGTAATCCTGCTAAATAGAGAATGGTATTAAATGCAACGGCTTGCCATACAGCCACAATCACAATTCCAACCCATGCTAAATCTGGGTTACCAAGAATATTTTGTGTTAAAGATGTGATGCCCAACTTTTCAGCAATTTGAGGGATAAAAAATGCAAATAAATAATTAAAGATAAACCCAACGATTAATACGCTTAGAATATTCGGCACGAAAAACACAGCTCTAAGTGTATTTTGAAATTTAATCTTTGCATTAAGTCCTATGGCAATTGCCAAACTAATGATATTTACGAGTAAAGTGGAAACAATGGCAAATTTAAATGTAAAGCCATAGGAAGCCAAAATACGTTGGTCTTGGAATAAATTCACATAGTTTTTTAAGCCAACAAAATTAAAATCCCCATACCCTTTATAATTTGTAAAACTATAAATCATTCCTTGAAAAACTGGAACTGTATGAAATACAAAAAATATTAAAAATGCTGGAAGCACCATCCAGTAATAGGCTTTGGATTGTTTAACCACTCGTTTTTCCCCCTTGTTATTCTCTCGCTTTGACTTTATTCCACTCATCATCCAGTTTTGAAAGGAACGGTTTGACTTCTCCTTTAATTAGAAAATCCTGTACTAAATTGGCTGCTTGCATACTAGCAGGGAAATAGTGTTCCGGAAAACTAGTGATTTTTTGTTGTACAAAATAAGGGTTTAACTCTTTTAAAGCTTCATCATTTTGTAAAACATTTTTAACTGCAGAAAAACTGTTTTGTTCTTGAATGTAATACTGTGAATTTTCCTTTTCTAATAAAAAATGAATAAACATTAACGCTTCTTTTTTATGTGGTGTATCTTTTGACATCGTTAATGCAGTATCTACACCTGATACGAGTTTGTTTTGAGATGAATCATTGGATGCAGGTAAGGGAAAGGAACCGAGTTTTATATTTGGGTTAATTGCCTTAATTGATGAGATTGCCCAGCTTCCTTGGATATACATAACTGATTCACCATTTGCAAACGCCCGATTGCCTGCATTATAGTCACGGCCAAAATTATCCTTATGGCCATAATCGAGCAATGTAAGCATTTTTTCTAAAGTTTCCTTGTAATGCTCTGTAAAAGTTGTTTTATTGGAATTGCGATCCTGGATAAAGTTGTCACCTTGCAAGTTTCCTGCTAAGGCATTAAATGAGACCATTGCAGTCCAAGCATCTTTATACGTAAAATAAAAAGGTAATTCTCCTTGTTTTTGAATCCGTTTTGAAACGTTAATTAGCTCATCCCATGTTTTGGGTACTTGTAACCCTAACTCTTTAAATTTATCCTTGTTATATAAAAGCATATTTGCATTCGTCGCAAAGGGAATTCCATTATCCTCATTATTCGTTCTACCTAATAAATTAAGCATATTAACATAGTCTGGTATAACTTTATTGATGGCTGAATCCTTTGAAAAATCATAAAATAATCCTTCTTCTGCAATATCGCCATACGTAGCATTGCCTCCGATCGCTAAAAGGTCTGGTACATCTTCTTTCACCAATCTCGTCCGTAATACCGTCTCGGAATCAGGAACGTTATTCTGTTCAATATCAATATTGGGGTGCAATTTTTCAAACCTTTCAATTAAATGATCAAATGTCGCTACAGCTTCCGGCTTATTTTGAAAAAATTCAATATGGATTTTTTCATCAGCTGTTGTTTGATTAGCACATCCTGTAAGTAAACTGGCTATAAATGCTGTAGTACAGAGGTAACGCCACTTATTTTTCATATACGTATCTCCCGTCTGAAAATTTCGTCTATTTTATGCATAAGTAAACGTTTACTCTAATGGAATCATCAATGATAGTAAACGTTTACGTTAAGCCGTTTATAATTGGAGTGATAATAGTGTAATCACCCCAACTTGTAACTTAACCTTTATTCGCTATATGAATGGACTGTATCACGTTCAGCAATATGATGAGGATAAATCTGGTTTATTTTTAAAGATGGATCCAATAAAAGTTGAATGGAATCTTTACCCATCTTATATAAGGGCTGCGCTACCGTCGTAAGTGGGGGAATGGCCTTCTCAGCTGTAGCTGTATTATCGTATCCTATAATGGATATACTTTCCGGTACTCTAATTCCTTTTTTATATAAAAGTGATAAGGCTCCTACAGCCATTTCATCGCTTGCACAAAATACAGCTCTTACTTTTGGGTAACTTTTCAATAAATCGTCTATCCCCTCAATACCACTCTTGAAAGAAAAATCTCCATACGTGATCATTTCATTGGTCACTGTTATTCCCACGTGATTTAATGCGTCTGTAAAGCCTTTTACACGTGGAGTTGTCGAAATGATATCGCTTTTTGTTCCTGCAATCATTCCAATATGTGAATGCCCTTTTTCTACTAAATAGGTCGTGGCATCGTAAGCAGCTTGATAATCATCTACTTTAATAAAGGGAAGGGGATAGTCTGATTGTGTTGCCACTAATACAACCGGTACATTGTTTGTTTCAATCGCTTTATAGTAATCTAGCGTGATAAATTCACTGACGATAATAATTCCATCCACCCGTTTTTCATACAATGCCTGCAAGTAGTTGATCGTTCGTTTACCATCATGATTGGTTTTACATATCATTACACTGTAACCAAACTCATGAGCTTGTTCCTCAATTCCGGCTAAAACCTCACTTGCAAATAAATCAGATACATTGGGAACGAGTACACCTATCGTTTTTGTTTTGCGATTAATTAAACCTCTTGCAACGGCATTAGGTTGATAACCAAGTTCTTTGATTACCTTTTTTACTCGTTGTTGTGTTTCATCCGAGTAGCCAGGCAAATTATTTAAAATACGAGAAACAGTCGCAACGGATACATTTGCTTGCTTTGCTACATCTTTAATGGTAATCGACATGTTTCACCAACTTTCTACGTAAACGTTTTCTAAAAAACCTTAACATATAAATAAAGCGTTTTCAATACAATTTATTTCAAAAATTGAATATTCTAACTTCCGTCAAACGACTTGTTTCATATGTAAACATTTAATCCGTTAATTTCACGATTATGTGAATGAAAAATATATGAAGCATATATTTTGAAAAAAGGGTTAATAGAGGTGGATGTAGATGTAAATGAAGATTTTCGAAAACAAATGCCCCAGATAGAAAACGAAAACATAATATGATGTGATGTTACACACATACACAATGATAAATATACAGTTGCAAATAGTTGGAGTGAAGAGAGGTTAAAATAAGCGAAATCAAAAAAACATTCACAGAAAACCGAAATTACCAACACAAAATAGGCGATTATTTCTGCCATCTTAGGGGAGAGAAACAGACTCGTTGGAGATGGGAAATGAAAGAAAACATAGGAAGCACAGCCTATAAAAAGAAGAGTCTCTAGGATAGAAGATGTGTCTTTAGAAAGCCGAAGTTCGTGGATAAAAGTAAGCGCAACTTCCGAAAGTTCACTTGAGATAGTTAAAAGATTGCTAATGCTAATTGTACTTTCAGCTAACGGGCGCGGGTTTTATTCAAGAAGGAAGAAGCATAGTTTATCCGGATTGATCATCAATCGAATAAAAAATTTTCACCTTTGAATCTAAGCCCCAGATAAGTCATTCTATCCTTTGATTTGAAGTAGCTATTTGTGCAAGAATAGTTCCCTTTTTAATAGTAATTTTTCTGTCTGTACATGCTTTTGAAGCTTAGACACTCATTTTCCATAAACACTATACAAATATACCCATAAAGGGGTGATGCCACTTTTTTTTGCAGTAACAGAATATCTTATAAAATAAATAAAATTCAAAAATATCTGAAAAATCGTTGAAAAGGTTTTACACATGTGCTAGTGTGTTTTTAGAAAACGTTTACGTAGAAAGTTGGTGGAAATTACAATTATTGATGCAGCAAAGAAAGCCAGTTTTATCTGTTTCTGGCATTCAGAAAAGTGATTGACGAGATTGGTTATCAGGCTAAGGCTGTTGTACTAGATATATTGCTTACTGGTTCTCAAAGTATCGAAACAATTAACAAGTGAAGTTTTAACAGGAATTGATGTTGGGATGATTGCCGGAACAAAAGGAGATGTCATTTCGACAATTCCTCGTGTAAATGGATTTAAGGACGCTATAAATGATGTTGGTGTTACGGTAACCATTCAAATTAGTACATATGGGTATTATGGTCTTCAACGTGGAATAGAAAGGGTGGTTCAAGTTTGGACTATCCAACATTTACAGCCGTATTCTGTTCAAGTGATGTAATGGCTGTTCCACAACTCACGGGCATTGACAGCCGTAATCCGCTATCCGCTACGAGGAAGACTACAGTACCATTAACGTAAACGTTTACGTTGTTTTTAACGACTTAATTCAGTGCAGTCCATAGAGTGATAGGTTGGCAGGCAGACCTCTAAAGCAAATACTTTAGAAAGCGGTTGGGCAGTCAAATCGACAGCTTATGTATTGTGAAGTTGGAGATTTACGGATAATAATTTCAATACATCAAATCAAAATGAGAGGGAGTATTTATGATGGTAAAAGTAACTGTATGGAATGAAAATCGACATGAACAAAAAAATCCAGTTGTAAGAGAAGTCTACCCTGAAGGTATTCATGGTGCTATTGCAGCATTTTTAAAAGAAAGCGGATTTGATGCAAAAACAGCTACATTGGATGATCCCGAACACGGTTTAACAGATGCTGTATTAGAAGAAACAGATGTGCTGATTTGGTGGGGGCATTTAGCTCACGATGAAGTAGACGATGTAATTGTTAAAAAGGTAAAGCAGCGTGTATTAGAAGGAATGGGCTTAATCGTATTGCATTCAGGCCATTTCTCCAAAATTTTCAAAACATTAATGGGTACAAGTTGTGATTTAAAATGGCGCGAAGCAGATGAAAAAGAGCGTATTTGGGTAACAGATCCTAGTCATCCGATTACTGAAGGCATTTCAGAATATATCGAGCTAGAACGCGAAGAAATGTACGGGGAACATTTTGATATCCCGGCTCCAGACGAATTAGTCTTTACGAGTTGGTTCGAAGGTGGGGAAGTTTTCCGCAGTGGTTGCACATATAAACGAGGCAATGGAAAAGTCTTTTATTTTAGACCAGGCCATGAAACGTATCCAACATATCACAATAAAGATATTCAACGTGTCATTATAAATGGCGTGAAATGGGCACACCCAGTTGACAGAAAACGTCCTATATACGGAAATGCAACACCACTGGAACGAATTGCAGTGAAAAATTAAGGATATTAAAGGGGAAACTGATTATGAAAACAGTAAAAGTAGGGATTATAGGTTGTGGAAGTATCGCTCAACTTCGTCATTTACCAGAATATAAAATGAATAAAGAAGTAGAGATTGTAGCAGTTTGTGATATAAATGAACAGCGCGCCATTGAAGTTTCCAAGCAGTATGGTGCAAAAGTATATAAAAATTATGAAGAATTACTCGCAAGCAAAACGGTAGATGCAGTGAGTGTTTGTACACCAAATTATTTGCATGCGCCCATATCAATCGCAGCTTTAAACAAAGGCGTTCATGTATTGTGTGAAAAACCAATGGCTACGTCAAAAGAAGAAGCTCAGGCTATGATTCAAGCAGCAAAAGAAAGTGGCAAAAAACTTATGATCGGTCACAATCAACGCTTCGTTTCATCCCATCAAAAAGCACGTCAGCTTATTGAATGTGGTGAAATTGGAAGAATATATAGCTTCCGTACCGCATTTGGTCATGGAGGACCTGAGGAATGGAGTGTTGACGGTAAAGAGAGTTGGTTCTTTAAAAAGAATGAAGCGTTTATTGGAGCCATGGGAGATTTAGGTGTGCATAAAACAGATTTACTTCGTTACATTCTTGGTGAAGAAATCGTTGAAGTAGGTGCATTTGTGCAAACGAACGCTAAAGATTTTGCTAATGTCGATGACAACGCAGTATGTGTGTTAAAAACAGAAAGTGGAATTATTGGAACGCTCGCATCTAGTTGGGCGTACGTGGGTCAAGAAGATAACTCCACGATTATTTACGGTGAGAAAGGAATTCTTCGTTTAGAAGATCATCCAACGTATTCCTTAATCGTTCAATACGCAACAGGTGAGGTTGCAAATTATGAGCTTGGCAAAATTCAATCAAACGATGAGGGCGGCCAAGACAACTCACATGTGATTGAACAATTCGTAAATGCTATCGTAGAGGATAAAGAGCCAGCCGTTTCAGGAGAGGAAGGGGCAAAATCTCTATCTGTTATTCTAGCCGCTATTGAATCTCATGAAACCAAACAAATTGTAAGTACCTTTTTAGCGATAAAAGAGCCAGCAGTTTAAAATCTGCTTTATAAAAATATCTTACCATATTAAGAATTTGGGACCTATAGGAGGAAAACAACGTGAAATTGGGTGTATTTACTGTTCTATTTGCAAACTATTCATTTGAAGACATGCTAGATAAAGTGCAAACAGCTGGATTACATACCGTGGAAATTGGGACAGGCTGCTATCCAGGAAACCATCATTGCCCGTTAGATGAATTATTAGAAGATGCGAATGCGAGAGAAAGCTATAAAAAGAAAGTAGCGGATCGTGGATTGACGATTAGTGCATTTAGTTGTCACGGAAATCCTATCTCACCAGAAGAAGGGTTTGCAAAAGAATCCAATGAAACCTTACGTAAAACGATTAAGCTGGCCTCTTTACTTGATGTACCTGTTGTCAACTGCTTTTCAGGAACAGCTGGTGATCACGAGGGGGCTAAATACCCAAACTGGCCGGTTACTCCATGGCCAAATGAATATGGTGAGATCTTAACTTGGCAATGGGAACAAAAGCTCATTCCTTATTGGAAAGAGGTAGGAGAGTATGCAAAAGATAATAACGTGAAAATCGGATTAGAATTGCACGGAGGATTTTTAGTTCATACACCTTATACCTTGTTAAAACTTCGAGAACAAACATGTGATGCAATTGGAGCGAATTTAGATCCAAGTCACTTATGGTGGCAAGGAATTGATCCAGTGGCAGCCATTAAGATTTTAGCCAAAGAAAATGCCATTCATCATTTTCATGCCAAAGATACTTATTTAGATCAAGAAAATATTAATATGTTTGGGTTAACCGATATGCAACCATATGGAGAAGTTCGCTCGCGGGCATGGACGTTCCGTTCAGTTGGTTGTGGACATAGTTTAAAAGAATGGTCAGATATGATGAGTGCATTACGCACATACGGGTATGATTATGTGGTAAGTATCGAGCATGAAGATGCGATCATGTCTATTGATGAGGGATTCGAACGTGCAGTGACAAACTTACAAACGGTTTTAATTGAGGAATCACCTTCACAGATGTGGTGGGCATAACAAGTTAATTTTATTGAAAGATCGTTGTGGTATGAATCTACTTGATCCATATCACAATATTTTTTCAAAATCAAATTATCATAAAATTCTAGTCTATTACAAATTAAAAAATCTGATTCAAGAAGGAGAAAACAATGGCCGAGTTAAGTTTAAATCATATTTATAAAATCTACGATAAAAACGTAACAGCAGTGAAAGATTTTAACCTTCAGATTGAAGATAAAGAATTTATTGTCTTTGTTGGTCCATCTGGTTGTGGTAAGTCAACTACTCTTCGCATGATTGCAGGACTTGAAGAGATTTCAAAAGGCGATTTTTTTATCGATGGTAAACGTGTCAACGACGTGGCACCAAAAGACCGAGATATTGCAATGGTCTTCCAAAACTATGCTTTATATCCCCATATGAGCGTCTATGACAATATGGCATTCGGTCTAAAATTACGTAAATTCGCGAAAGAGGAAATTGATCGTCGTGTACAAGAGGCTGCCCATATCCTTGGTCTAGAGCAATACTTACAGCGTAAACCAAAGGCCCTTTCGGGTGGGCAACGTCAACGTGTTGCTTTAGGTCGTGCAATCGTTCGTGATGCAAAAGTATTTTTAATGGATGAACCTTTGTCCAATTTGGATGCAAAACTGCGTGTCCAAATGCGTTCTGAAATTGCTAAACTACATCAACGCTTACAAACCACCACAATTTATGTAACGCATGATCAAACAGAAGCGATGACCATGGCAACTCGTCTTGTTGTTATGAAAGATGGAATTGTTCAACAAGTGGGTGCACCAAAAGAAGTATATGACGAACCTGCAAATGTATTTGTTGGCGGGTTCATTGGTTCTCCTGCGATGAACTTCTTTACTGGTACCTTAAAAGAGGGTATCTTCCATATCGGACCGGTACGTATTGAGGTGCCAGAGGGAAAAATGAAAGGATTACGTGAGCAAGGATATATAGGTGAACAAATAATTTTAGGTGTACGTCCAGAAGATTTTCATGATGAGCTGATTTTCGTTGATGCCTCACCGAATACAACAATAAATATTAAAGTGGAAGTGGCAGAATTAATGGGTGCTGAAATAATGGTTTATTCACAAATTAATGATCAGAACTTTGTTTCGCGCGTGGATGCTCGTACAGAAGTGAAAGCAGGTCAACAAATGAAATTAGCTATAGACATGAACAAGGTACACTTCTTTGATAGTAAAACGGAGACTCGTATTCCACTTCCTATGAAAACACATAAAAGAAGAGAAGCTGGTGTCTTATAACAGATGTATGAACTACGAGAAATAAGTTTTTTAATTTCAATTAAAAATATAGATAAATTAGTAAGGGTAGAGTGAGGATTAATGGTAGAAAAAAATTGACGTACTTCTTCGTCATGGACTCCAATCTCGATCTGGTTCTGAAATTTGTAGGAAAAGCATCATCTTTTAACAGTGACATTAATATTGTGAAAAAGGAAAAAAGGTAGTTGAGAAAAGTAATATCGGGGGAATGGCCCTGACAGTTAGACATGGCAAAGGAGTTTAAATTTACTGCAGATGGAGACGATGAACAAAGGGCTATCGTAGCTCTAGAAAATTTCTATTGAACAAGGAAAGATAGGAGTTAAACTTCTTAATTACTATATAAAAAAGTAAAGCTGTATAGTCGATAGCTAGTACAAGATTAACGAATTTAATCATAACTTGCCGTAAGGTGAAGGCATACAGTTCCTTGCCAACTTGAATGAAAAAGGGTGAGTATTGATGGATGAAAAATGGTTAGTGGGTGCAGATATAGGCGGTACAACTATTAAAATGGCATTTATCAATCAAAATGGTGAGATTATATATAAATGGGAAATTCCTACCAATATAAATGAAAAAGGGAAAAATATTCCTAAGGAGATGGCTAAATCAATAGATCAAACATTAAGTGAGTTAGGGCAAGAAAAACAGAAGTTAATTGGTATTGGGGTTGGAGCACCCGGTCCTGTTAACTTGGGGAATGGTTCTATTGATGTCGCAGTTAACTTAGGGTGGAATAACTTTCCTTTGAAGGATCTTCTTGAAATGGGAACATCTTTGCCAGTCATAGTTGATAATGACGCAAATGCAGCAGCCATTGGGGAGATGTGGAAAGGTGCTGGACAAGGGTCAAAAGATTTATTATGTATCACCTTGGGAACGGGCGTTGGTGGTGGAATTATTTCCAATGGGCAAATTGTACATGGAATAAATGGGGCAGGTGGCGAAATAGGGCATATTACCTCTCTCGTAGAGGGTGGGGCACCTTGTAATTGTGGGAAAACGGGATGTATTGAAACCATAGCATCTGCCACAGGTATTGTTCGTTTAGCGATTGAAGAATTATCTTTTACCGAGACACCAAGTAGACTGAGGGATTTTTACAATGAACATCAAATATTATCATCTGAGCTAGTATTTGAAGTAGCGAATGAGGGTGATGAATTAGCTAATAGAGTGATTGGGAAAGTTACCCTTTATTTAGGATTAGCATTAGCGCATCTTGCGAATGGTTTAAATCCTGAGAAAATTATCATTGGTGGAGGAGTTTCCAAAGCAGGGGATGCACTGTTAGTACCTTTAAAAGAGCAATTTACTCGTTTTGCTTTTCCAAGAGTATTGCAAGGAGTGGAATTAGCCAATGCCACGTTAGGAAATGATGCAGGAATTATGGGAGGCGCTTGGTTGGTGAAAAAAAGATTACTAAACAGGAATGGAAATACACCTTTATATTTGTGATAGCACAATGAAAAGGTATAAGAATCAGAAAATAATAAATAATAATTTTATTTTTTACTATTTAAAGAGCATCGGTATTTTCAAAGTGCTCTTTTTTAATTTCAGCACAAAACTTATATTCTACAAGGGGATACAATGTAAATGACGAAATGGGTAGGGAAGACTAAAGATAAGAACACTCTGTCCATTCATCAAGCCACTAACGAAAAACAAGGTAACCTACTTTATAAAATGAAAATATCCTTAGTTGACAATATTTATACAAGAAGAAACCGAGAAACGAAAAATTACTTGAAAGATGATAACCAAGGATAAAATAGTCTTGTTCCTACGAATGTATGACAGTAAGGAATACTCCATTAAAGGAATTATTTCACAGGTTTTTTTATACAGAGCTATACAGAAACGGACCCTATAAACAACATAAGGAGCATACACTTTGCTCCTGTGTTCCCCATCATCTCTCTACTTATCTGCTACTTTGCGGTCTGTGACAGCAACCCTGTGACTAGGGCAATACGCACATCAATTGCAACCTGTTCTTCAAAGGGAATCCCCTTTTATTGTAGGGAAAGTAATGATTTAATGCTGACTTTATTGCTTTTATTTTTAACAGCAAATTACTGGAAATATGATGTAAATTCGTGTAATCTACAAAAGTATGTTTTTTTCCAAATCGTAAAGGGGGACCATAATTGAGTTCAACAAATCGTAAACAGACAACAATTGTTCCTCTTTTGCTTGCGGGTACATTTATTGCGATCTTGAATCAAACATTAATGATTACCGCGATTCCTCCTGTAATGGAGGAGATGAATGTTACGGCAAATAGTGCACAGTGGCTAACAACCGTTTTTATGCTGGTTAATGGGATCATGATCCCTGTTAGCGCGTTTTTACTGGAGCGTTTTACCACCAGACAGCTCTTCCTTTCCGCGATGGGGATTTTTGCTATTGGTACATTGGTTGCGGGGCTGGCTCCAAATTTTGGAATGCTGCTGCTAGGAAGGATGATTCAGTCGAGCGGAGCCGGAATTATGCTCCCGTTAATGCAAACAGTCTTCCTAATGATTTTCCCTGTTCATAAACGGGGTGCAGCCATGGGATTGGTCGGGCTGGTCATTTCCTTCGCGCCGGCTATTGGGCCCGCTTTATCCGGCTGGGTTACGGAGACCTACTCATGGAGGGTGTTATTCTTTATCATTCTTCCAATTGCTATTATTGATATCATAGTTGCGTTCTTCGCTTTAAAAAATGTAACAGAAGTTACACGGCCAAAAGTGGATGTGCTTTCGATTGTTTTATCTTCCTTGGGTTTCGGTGGATTATTGTATGGATTTACAGCTGCTGGTAATTATGGCTGGACAGACGAGAGTACAATCATATCCCTAGGCATTGGAACAATTTCACTTGTTTGGTTTATCAAAAGGCAATTGCGATTGAAGCATCCAATGCTGGAGTTCCGTGTGTTCACGTATTCATTATTCCCGATTGCTATTATTATAGGAGCCATTACCTTTATGGGTCTGATAGGTGCCGAAACTCTCATCCCGCTATTTATGCAAAACATGCGAGGATTTACTGCGTTTGAAGCTGGATTGGCCATACTCCCTGGAGCACTTATTACCGGGTTAATGTCCCCGTTCATTGGACGTATTTTTGACCGGATTGGGGCCAGGTGGTTGGTTATTGGCGGATTACTCCTCATAACCGCTTCCTCCTTTACTTTTATGGATGTTGGTCCTTCGACATGTTTTACATTTATTATGGTCATGTACAGTATTCGGATGTTCGGATTAGCCATGGTTATGATGCCTGTTTCAACGGCCGCTTTAAACCAGCTGCCTAAACGGTTAATCGCCCATGGTGCAGCAATGGATAATACGATGAAAATGATTGCCGCATCTGTAGGTACAGCAATACTTGTTACTGTGATGACATCAGCTACCGAAAATGCTCAGCAGCGTCCCGAGATAGTCCATCCTGATATGTATGGCGCGCAAATCTCATTTATTGTCATCGCTGTACTTTCGTTAATTAGCTTCCTCATTTCTTTTAAAATAAAGGATCAAAAATCAGCAGGAAAAGAGTTCGGAGAGAAGAATTAAATATTTGAATTCGATTTTTTTAGCTAAATAATAGAACTCCATTTTTTACCTTGTTATGAATCTGGAGACTTTCCCTCCAGGCCCTATCATTCCTTCGTCATGCCTATCTAAGGGGTTCTAAAAAAGAGGGGGAACAAGTCATCCAGGTGATTGTTCTCCCTCTTTTATCTTTTTCTTTCTTTATAAAAAGAAGTAAACATACATGAATTAAATGTAGGTGTTAAAATATCTTTATTAAATCTGGACTATTTTTCAAATCCTTAATCTTTAAACCATTTTTGAAACTGGATCTTTTAAGAGCGCGCCATTCTTTAAACAATTGAAAAAAAAGAAGGCGTGATTTTGGAAGTGATCGAACACCCACGTCGCCAATATCGTGTAGAATTTGGCCAGGCGGAAGCAGTCTTGTATCATGAGGAATTGACGAATGGAAACCAACGGGATGTTCCAATAAAAGTAATGGATAATCAAGAAGGATGGGAGGGGGATAAAGTGGAATGGTATATACAAAAAGAAGTAGCTGATTTATTAGGAATATCCAAGGCAACGGTCTACCATTATGGAAAGCAGAAGAAAATCATTAAAATTCTGGACCCACATCGATTACATAAAGAGGCCCATTATGAAAAAGCGGAAGTGGATCGATTAGTGTATGAAAAACAATCTTTACCTACTGGTATGAGCCCCAATGATGTGGAAAAGAAATTGGGTTTATCTGTACAAAGTGTTTATAAGTATATACAAGATGGATCCATAAAAGCTGAGGTCGTCCCATATGGGGATGCGAGGACGATCTATGTCATATCGAAACAGCATATGAGGAAGCCTCCGGATTACTGAAACCATCTGAATCCCAACGTCCCAAACGATTTGAGTATTATTATCCTAGTCAAGATATCGTCTTATTTCAGAAATTTCATTCAAGCAAAGTGCCCGAAGCACGTGTTATACGGAATAAGGATAATGAATGGGGTTTTTACTTAGCCAATATTCAAAAATGGTTACTATTTGAAAAAGGGGTAAGGGAGTATCAGTTAATGCCGGTCTTTCCTATTCATCAATCAACTTTTGAGTATAAAGGCTATGTAGAGCTAGAAATTCCGAAGGATACCGTTGTATTTTATCCATTCGTGGACTATTTATATGAAACATGGGGAATGGAAAACATACGATTGAGGGAACAGGATAACACGATAGTACTCTTCATTCGAGCAGGGGAAAGACCAATAACGACAAAGGGTTTCTATGCGGCTGATATCCTGCCATTTTTAATAAAAGGAGACATCTACTATGAAGAGGGTCACCTGATTTTTCGAAGTTCCTATTGAAAAACTAGTTTAGAATTACCTATTGATCTAATAGAAAGTATAACAGAGTTAGCTGAACAAGAAGGAATCAGTATGAGTAAGTGGGTCGAGCAAAAATTATCATCACTACTAAAGTGATATTAAATGAAGATAGGAGTTATTGGCTTCATTCAAATAACTATATATTATCGAAGCTTAGGTATATTGTAGATAAAACTATTTCTAGATGAAGATTTTAAGAGATATACAATAAGATATCTCTTAAAATAGTGTGTTTCTAAAAGCTTCTATATTAAATCGAATGAACCATTTTTCAACAATTGATTGGAAAGAAATTGATAATAAAATCCAATCGTGAAATTTTAGGGATATTCCAACTGCTTTTTTATGGATTATATAGACTAAGCAATTACGTGGAGGGTTGTTACTACAATTACTACTTGTAAAAAAGACAATAAGGGATGTAATTGTGAGTAAAGAGCTTTTCTAACTAGAAAGGCTCTTTGTTTCTGTACATGGAATAGGTATTACTCAATTTAAAGTTCCGATTCTCGAAGATGGTAGCAAGGTTCGGCTTAAACAAGGGGACGTAGTGACGCAGAATCTGAAAGAGTCGAGGATTAATATCCTCACGAAGGCAAGTACTCTAAATAAATTATATTTGCCCTTCCTTTTTTAGGATTGATTTAGAAAAGTGTAGATTAAAGCACATAATCCTAACTACTAACTTATATTTTCCATTCATAAACAATTTGAAAATAAGGTGAACAGATGAAAATCAAAAAAAAATGTGTAACAGTAATCATTTATAAAGACAATGAGCTACTGGCAGAGTTTCCGACAATTCAAAAGGCAGCTCATTTTATGAAAGCTGAACTAGGACGAGAACGTATTCCCTGGTCGATTATCAATAAGGGAATCCTTGAAAACATCAGCTATACACACACAAATAGCGCCGTTTATAGTTTTAATCAATTGAGTGAACATGCGAATGATCGTAGACCTAGAAGAAAGCAACCACAGGTGGACGTATATTCCCCACCCAAAAAAAGTAAATTTTCAAGATTAGAGTTGATTGAATTTATAAGCCGACATTTAGACCAAATCATTCATTTAAAGCTTCAAATAAGCGATCAACGTTTGAAGAAATACCATATAAGCCCCAAGGGGTTAGGAGATGATTTGTACTTTCTAACAGAGAGCTATCATCGTCAGAATGGTTTGTATAATGGCAAATACAGTATGACCGACTTTATAACCCCGCAAGCTTTACTCATACTGCAACAAAAAGAAAAGGCAAAACTAATTTTTGAACACATAATACCGAAAAATCTCTATTTAAATATGCTGGTTAATAAAGCACAACAAGGACGTTTGACTTATGATGAAATTTATAATGTGCTGTTGAAATATTACTATACGTGTACTGTGACAGAGGAAGAAGACTACTCGTTACCCTCAACAAAAATGCAGGATGGTTGGGATGGTCAAAACGCTTTCTATCGCTATCAATTAGCTGGAATTGAATTTATAGAGAATCCAAAAACATTTTGATAAAATTTACAAAAACAAACGTATTCAAGACCTATTTGAATATTTGTTCACTTTATCATTTAAATGCTTCCTAACTTAATCCCTTACAATTAAGATTATTTAAACTTCCTGCAACATCCAGAAGGAGATAAAAAATGGTTCATTTCTATTTATCTGATTTATTACAGCGTTGCAAATACAACTTGAATAGAACATTACTTATCCGTCATTCGTTGAAACATGAACGATTTATCAACGCATATCGCGATGGCTTTTTACGTGAATATACACAAAAACAACCGCCTCATTTTTTTGATGGATATGATAAAGTAATTGTTTTTTCTGCGGATGAAGGTACGACAGGGAAGTATTTAAAATCGTTTGAAGTAAGACATGGTAAGACACCGTTTGTTTCGCAAGATTGTTCGCCATTTTTGTTAGAGTCTTATAAAGATGAAATCATGCATCCTTTATTTGAAATTGATAATGATCCATTAATTACATACGAAAATAAATTATTTATTGAATGGGGCAAGGCAGCTGTGAAATGGTATCAAAAAGGAACCAATGAAAAATCCATTACGCAGCTAGTGAATACGAGTCAATTTGTCTTTCCAGGATACGAAAATATCTTATTATCGTATAACGAGTTAAAACAAATCATCTATGACCGTCAAACGTATGCGGATTGGCACGTCGCTTTAGGCTCGATAAATGCGATTTATGCAATAACAGATCGTTCCAACGGTAAAATTTATATCGGCTCTTCATACAATAAAAATGGTTTACTTGCTCGTTGGTCGGAGTATGCCACCACGATTCATGGAGGCAATGAAGTATTTAAGCAGCTATTTTCACAAAACTCTAACGCGCATTTACATTTCCAATATGTGATTTTAAAAGTGTTACCTAAAGATATTACAGCATTAGAAGCAGTTGAGGTTGAAAACGTATTCAAACGAAAACTACAAACAATTCCGTTTGGTTATAACCATAATTAAAAAGGGAAGGTGATGTGGGTGGTACAGTATTTTAGGAAAGCGAACAGTTTATTATAGATTTTAATGAACAACTGCAAACGAATGAGGATAAAAGATTAGCATTGCTATGTCGTATACAAGACGGAGCAAGGAGTCAATAAAATAAGCTTGGTACAAGGATAGAATACAATAAAATTATAAGTAGGGAAAATATGGCTAAGAAGAAAACGCATGAACAATTCATTGCAGAGGTTTTTGAAAAGGTTGGAACAGAATATACAGTTATGGGTCAATACATAACTACAGATAAACCCGTTCTATTTAAACACAATGAATGTGGTCTGGAATTTACTAAGCCTCCATTTAAGTTTTTGGGTGGTAGAAGATGCAAAGTATGTAAGCAAAAAGAGCGAACAAAAGAACAGACCATGACCCATGAAGAATTCGTTATGAAAGTCTTTGAGAAAGTGGGCGATGAGTTTACTGTACTAGGCGAATACATAGGCTCAAAGGAGAAGATCGGGTTCAAGCACAATAAGTGTGGAAGAGTATTTAAAATGCAACCAAGCAACTTCTTATTTGGTCAACGTTGCAAGACATGCTCTCATAAAGAATTGATTGACAAGCAAAGGCATACTACTGAGATGTTCATTGATTATGTATCGAGGATTACAGAAGATAATGAATACACGGTACTTGGCGAGTACATCAATAATCATACTAATATTTCAATGCGACATAACGATTGTGGATTCGAATACACTGTTTACCCATCGGACTTTAAAGGTGGGCAAAGATGTCCTAAATGTAATAATAAAATTAGAAGAACACCTCAGATGTATAGGGATGATGTCTACGAACTTGTGGGTGATGAGTACACTGTTCTTGGCGACTTTAATATTACGAACGAAGGAATCCTTACTAGACACAATAAATGTGGATATGAATGGGACACAACTACACCATCTGCATTTATAGGTGGAGTAAGATGCCCCAAATGTGCAGGAAATATGTTAAAGACTCATGAAGAATTTGTAGAAAAAGTTTTTGAATTAGTTGGGGTTGAGTACGAGGTATTAAGTACTTACATCAATTCAAATGAAAAAGTCTTAATGAGACATAATGCTTGCGGAGATGAGTTTCCAGTTTCTCCAAATAAGTTTACAGGAAAAACAGAATTTACAAGATGTCCTAGGTGCATGCTGATTCAACGTGGAGAAAGCAGAATGAAGACAACAGATGAGTTTAAAGAAGATTTGCGTATACTATACGGTGATGACTATACTGTCCTAGGAGAATATAAAGGTAGTAAAGAGCGAATACTTGTAAAACACAATCCATGCGGGAGCGAGTTTTCTAAAGCCCCATCAGATATCATGACAAAAAATTGCAAGCGTTGCTCTACTTTATCTTCTATGAAAACACATGAGCAATTCCTTTTGGATGTAAAAGTTAGGGTGGGGGATGAGTATAATCCATTAGAACAGTATAATGGCGCTCATAATAAGATAAATATGATGCATGAGATTTGTGGACACATTTGGAAAACCTCTCCACATAAATTTGTAAGTGGAGGGAGAAGATGCCCTAGATGCAACGAGAGCAAGGGAGAAGCAGCGATAAGAAGATTCTTGGAGTCCAATGACATCGCCTTTATTCAAGAATACAGGATTAGTAGATGCAGGCTTAGTAAACCTCTGCCTTTCGACTTCGGTGTGTTTGATGCTACAGGGTTGACTATGTTAATTGAGTTTGACGGAGAGCAACATTTCCATCCAATCGAATCGTTTGGTGGAGAAAAGGCGCTTAAGGGAGTTCAGTTGCGTGATAAGATAAAGGATAAATACTGTATGGACTACAATATTGAATTATTAAGAATACCATATAATAGACTCAGAGAGATAGATGATATATTATATGAAGCCTTATTTCAACAAAGGTTACTAATGGATTCGGCGATTTAAGTTTTTTTCCCTGAGGGAATTATTGGTTGGGTTGAGTGAGAAAGGGTAGCGTCGTTATCGCTACCCCTTTCTTAATTCCTGAGACAAATTGGACTTAACTAAAATGTGTCCATGAAACTATACTAACTCCAAGAAAACATGATGGATGTAAAGAAATTTGATAACTAGTGAAGAAATTAAGTATGAATGTAAACTTGGAGTATTAGTATTAAACTATTTAATGTAAGTTATTAAAGAGGTGAAATATGAAAAATTATAAGATTGATCAAAAAAAAATTATTAGCTTTATTTTTTATCTTTTGTTAGCTGTGCTTCTCAGTTTAGCTTTAAGGAGTCTTGCAAACACAACTTTTAAGGGTCTTACTTTGTCTTACTTTGTTAAATTAGGATTGTTTATTTTTACCTTAATAACATTAATCTTTATTAGAGAATTATTTCTTTATAGAAAAACGGTTCATCAAGTTATCAAAAATTATTTACAATTTATTTATTACATATGGAGTTAGTATAGTTTCATGGACACATTTTAGTTAAGTCCTTACAATGATTTTTGAGAGGATGTGTCCGTCTTGG
>NZ_JBHZPG010000012.1:0-120972 GCF_042788005.1 Peribacillus sp. YIM B13472 | reverse complement strand
GGCCAATTGGACATGGCGAGGTCCAAAAATGGCCTAACATAGTGGGCTCGTAGAGCCCCAATCTCTTAACTTTAGGCCAAAATTCAAAGGAAATTTCAAAAGGGTTTCAGAATTTTTTAATTCCGAACTCCTTTTGTCTACAAACTGAGAGCCGTTGTAACAGCTCCTTGTCCCCTTTTTTCACCCTTTTGAAACGATAGCATAATGATTCTCCTACTTATTTTTCACTCTTTGCATCCTTTTGAGCTTATATTGTTCAAAATCCCACTCAGACAAAAATTCTTTTGCAGAAGTATAGCCTGATTTATAGAGAAAGTCGATTTCATCCTCATTCAGTTCAAAGTCCGTTGCGTTGATGCCGCCAGTAGGAATTTGAATCGTGCGTTCAATCGTTTCTTCATTCATATGTCGTAAATCATGTGCTTGAAGCATCGTTTTAAATATATTTTTGAAAAGGTGGATTGGCGTTGGTATAACCGGATCTATGTTAACCTCATCTTTCACAAAATGGAATCCGAATGTTGGAAAGCGAGGATTATCTGTATCGAAAATCCATATTGGGAAGTTACTAAGTAAACCGCCATCTAAAATGTAGGATTTTTTCCGGTCTTTTGATTTCCAAATAACCGGACGGAAGAAAAATGGCAGAGAGGCACTCATCATTACGGCAGTTGAAACTTTTAAATCAGCAGGAGACATCCCATAGCGTTCCAAATCATCTGGCAAAATAAGCATCTGACCATTCGAAACATCAGACGCAATTATCTTCAACTTTCCATCTGGAAGATCCGCGAATGTCCTAATCCCTTTTTCTGAAAGAAGAGAATCCACCCACGTTTCCAAATAGTCGTTTTTAAAAATCCCAAGATGAACCATAAGTTCCAAAAAAGAGCCAAAAACGGGAATTCTATTTAAAATTGTCCTGCCTCGCATCTTTGAGTAGTTGATTTCACTATACCGTTCTCTAATTTCATGGCTTTTATAGCCACTAGCCAAAAGAGCTGCGATTACTGCTCCTGCTGATGTCCCAGCGAGTCTTTCCCATTCTACATTTTCCTCTTCCATTGCTTGAATCGCTCCAATAAAAGCAATTCCCCTGACCCCCCCACCTTCAAAAACGGCATCTGCTTTCATTTTTTTCCACCCCTCGATAAGAGTTATTATAATTATTAACAATAATTTCAAATAAAGCGAGTTTTCACACTCTTGAAATCCAAAAATCAGCCCCATCAGTTGAAGAATAAAACCGCTTGACATCTATGGTTGGAATTAATGACGGTTCTATTTTTCTAACAAATTAGTTCGCTAACAGGATCTAGATTCTCATGGTTGTGTTTTTCAATCTCTAACACAACTTCTGTAATATCATGTTCTTTGACCTTGCCAGCTTTTCAGGTTGTTCGCATGATTAACCGCATTCTAATCTCTGTTTATGCTTTCCATCCCTGATTGACAATTGGTTACATATCCATCCATTTTTTCCTTTTTTATTTTTTAAAACCTTTATACTACATGTCTGTTGATTCCCTATTTGAGAAACCCTTCATCTACTATGGTCTACTACTATATTAAAAATGGAAAGCCCCCCCATAACATGAGTGAACGCAAAAGTGATGGTAATCAAACGTAATAACTGTAGTAGGATGGCATCTTTTATCATGGTATGTATAAAACGAGGCATTTGCATGGACAAATTATCAGATACCTTCTAAAAAACTTTATCGAATCAAAATAATGTTTATATTGTTGAACTAATGCCTCAAAGTGGGTAAGGTCATTTATGTAAACTAACAGAATTTAATTATTTATCTTTCTTCCATAATAGTAAAGTATCTACCCCACTTCTTTTATTTAGGCTCTACTAAACTTTAAGTTATCTCAACAGAAAATTATTGGATTAATTATTCAAACAACATCATTAAGAATAAAAAAGACACTAAGTTTAGATTATTATTGGGAACAAAGAGGAACGTTCAGCAGTTCTTTTTTGGTGAAAAACCAATTTTCCACTTATCAAAAAAGTAATTTTCTTTACAGGGTGACCGTTATTTTTTATAGAGGTATTTTTAAAATTATGTCGAAAAGGATATGTAACAATTGAAGGAGTGAAAAAATGGAAATGAACCGTGCAAGGAAAATGTATGATTACCACGTGTGGGCTAATCAGCAAGTGTTCCAAAACCTAAAACAATTACCGGACGGAGTCTATGGCGACACGATAAAAAGTGTCTTTCCTTCCATCAAGGAAGTCCTTGTTCACCTTTACGCAACAGATTTCACCTGGTTGGAAATAATGAAAGGAAGCACCATTCAAGATACTTTTAAGAAAGTTGAACAGCGGCGGAAAGAAGTGGACGGGGTCTCAATAAGTGAACTTGAATTCTCCTATGATGAACTTGCAAAGGATTATGATGATTTTTTTACTTCACAGCCTGATCTTGAACGGACCATTGTAACCGAACATCCCAAAATGGGGGTTTGTAAGTTTGTACTTGCTGACCTCATCCATCATGTAGTGAATCATGGGACCTATCATCGCGGTAATGTATCAGCGATGCTCCATCAACAAGGCGAGCGTGGCGTACCAACGGATTATGTATTTTACTGTTTAAAATAAGCGGTTTGGCAACCGAAAGTATGGAGGAACATCATTTAGGAGTCGCTATAAACATAAAAAAAGCACGGCTATTCCAGATGAAAGCCGATGATTCACTTGCCAAGGAATCATCGGCTTTTATTTTTGGGAATGTAAATCCAAACGCTCGTGGCATGGTTATATTCAGTAAGTACCAATGCCTTCATTATATGTTACATGTTCTTTAGAGCTTTACCCGTTGAAGGCGAAGTGCATTCAATACGACTGATACAGAACTGAAAGCCATGGCAGCACCAGCTAACCAGGGGGCAAGCAGTCCGATTGCCGCAATTGGTATCCCAATCACGTTATAGGCAAAAGCCCAGAAAAGGTTTTGTTTGATATTCCGCATCGTTTTCCTGCTCATGAGGATTGCATCTGCAATACTGTTCAAATCACCCCGGATCAAAGTGATATCCGCAGCTTCCATGGCTACGTCCGTCCCGGTTCCTATAGCCATTCCTATATCGGCTAGTGCCAGCGCGGGAGCATCATTTATCCCATCTCCTACCATTGCCACTCTTTTACCGGTTGCCTGCAGTTTTTTCACTTCTTCCGCTTTCCCTTCAGGAAGGACTTCTGCAATCACTTGGTCAATGCCCACTTGCTGGCCGATGGCATTTGCTGTCCTTTGATTATCCCCGGTTATCATGATGACCTGGATACCCATTGCTTTCAACCTTTTAATTGCCGTTAGCGAGGTATCTTTTATCGTATCGGCAACGGCAATGAGTCCTGCATATTCACCTTCAATGCTAGCGAGCATTGCTGTCTTCCCTTGCTCTTCAAATGCTTCCATCGCTGTTAGGGCCTTAGTAATATCCACGTTATTTTGCTTCATCAATTTACGCGTTCCGACGTATAACACTTTTTGATCCACTACAGCTCTCACGCCGTATCCAGGAATCGCTTCAAATTCCTCAATCGCAGGAAGTGATATCTGTCTTGCTTGAATTCCTTGAACGATTGATTGCGCAAGTGGGTGTTCAGATTGTTTTTCAGCTGCGCCGATTAGAGATAAAAACTGTTCTTCTTCCATACCGTTCTCGATGAGGACATCGGTCAACACAGGGGTACCATTTGTCACTGTTCCCGTTTTATCCAAAATGACCGTATCTATATGGTGTGTGGTTTCCAAGTGTTCCCCGCCTTTAAATAAAATACCGAATTCAGCGGCCCGACCTGATCCTGCCATGATGGATGTGGGAGTGGCCAGACCTAAAGCACATGGACAGGCTATGACTAGCACTGCAATCATCGCTTCAAAAGCAGGTAGGAATTCTCCAGGGTTAACCCATATCATCCAAACCAAAAAAGTTAAAAGGGCGATTCCGACAACAATGGGAACGAAGACACCGGAAATTTGGTCAGCAAGACGTTGAATCGGAGCTTTGGACCCTTGAGCATCTTCGACCACTTTTATGATTTGAGAAAGAGCTGTATCCCTCCCGATCTTTGTCGCTTTCATTTTGAGAAAACCATTCTTATTCAATGTTGAACCGATCACAGTATCTCCGTTTGTTTTATCCACCGGGATGCTCTCACCCGTTAACATGGATTCATCAACGGCAGAGTTCCCTTCGACTACTTCTCCATCGACAGGGATCTTTTCACCCGGCTTCACCAAAATCGTATCTCCCACGATGACTTCCTCAAGTGGTATTTCACGTTCTTCCCCGTTCCTTAACACCAGGGCCGTTTTGGCTTGAAGCCCCATCAATTTTTTGATGGCCTCCGAAGAACGTCCTTTTGCTTTTGCTTCAAAAAGCTTCCCTAAGAGAATGAGGGTAATAAGAATCGAACTAGTTTCGAAATAAAGTTGTGCCGTATTGTGATGGGATCCCATCGAGATGATCGCCTGATAGACACTGTAAAAATAGGCTGCAGATGTTCCCATTGCGACTAATACATCCATATTGGCACTTTTATTTTTCAAGGCTTTATAAGCCCCAACATAAAACTGCTTTCCAATCAGAAATTGCACGGGGGTGGCGAATGCCATTTGCACCCAAGGATTCATGAGGAAATCAGGCATATAGATAAACGAAGTAAAACTAAAATGGCTTACCATCGCCCATAACAATGGAAATGATAATATGACCGAAAAAATGAATGTATTCTTTTGTTTTTGAATTTCTTTTTGACGCAAATCCACGGATTCCGTGTTATCTTCCTTGATGATCGCCCCATACCCTAACTTCTCCACCCGTTGAATGATGTCAACTGGGGAGGCTTCGGAAGGATCATATTCGACTGTCGCATTTTCGAGCGCAAGGTTCACATTGGCCATGCTTACTCCATCCAGCTTATTTAATCCTTTTTCAATTCGGTTAGCACATGCAGCACAGGTCATGCCAGTAATCGTAAATTCCTTTTTCTCTTTTACTACATCATAGCCAAGATCTTGAATTTTCTTTTCAAAGTCCTTGTTGCTTAATTTTTCCGTATCATATTTAATGACCGATTTCTCTAGAGCCAAATTAACGGTGGCTTCCTCAACGCCTTCCATTCTGTTTAACCCTTTTTCAATCCGGTTAGCACAGGCAGCGCAAGTCATACCTGTAATCTGCATGGTTGTTTCTTTTATTTGGCCGCTCACAACATCCCCGCCTTTCTATACCGCTATGGGGTATATTTTTTTGTAAAAAAAAGTGCTTAACAGCACTCCCATGACTTATTCGACATCGTAGCCTTGATCATCGATTGTTTCTTTTATTTTCTCAAGTGATACTTTTTCCTTATCAAACGCTACATCTACTTTTCCTGCATCCAAATGCACCTTTACGCTTTCAACACCTGCAAGTTTTCCTACATTCCCTTCAACTGCATTCACACAATGACCACAAGACATTCCACTTACACTCAATGTTACATTTTCCATTTCAACATCTACTCCTTTATTTTTTCATTAATTTTTGTATCGTTACAAGCACTTCATCTATAACCTCTGTATCCCCTTCATTCAGGCGTTCGACCACACAATTCCTTAGATGGCCTTCCAATAATATCTTGGCTACACTATTCATCGCGCTTTGTGTAGCTGCTATTTGGGTAATTACATCATCACAATACGTATCTTTTTCAATAAGACCCTTTATACCGCGAATTTGACCTTCAATTCGATTTAACCGGGTCGTTAAATTCTTTTTTACTGCTTCTGAGTGATGACTCTTTCGGCCGTTGGAAGAGGTCGTACAGCATTCTTCTTCATTCACAGAATCTTTACCATTCAACATTTCATCCATTTCCCATCCCTCCTCGAGAATTAATATACCATACCCCACTACCCTATGCAAAGGAAAAGATTTATGTTCCTTATTTATTACTATTCGTTTAATAATGTTTTCTATTCTTAAGCTATGAAACGTACATTTTGTAAGTTGGACTATCCTGAATCTGGACAGGAAAAAACCTATTTGGCCTAAGAAAAGGAGTAGTATGTTTTATTAAACCAGATAACATAAAACACTGAGGCCAAACAATATTCAGTTGATTGTAACGGAAGATACGAGACCGCTGCTTAGGAAAACACGTGCCTGGAGGCAACCTTCAAAATTTACAAACCCTTAAAAAAAGCTGAGGATACTCATGCATCCTCAGCCTTTTTATTTTCATTTAATTTAAGATTCCAAATTGTGATTGTTACAGTTCTTTTGAAATATTATTTTTCCTTTTCTTCTTCACTAAAAGAATGATGGCAATGATAAAGGCTACCGCGCTATATATCCAGGTAAACATAAAGGCAAGGCCCAATCCGATATTTGCATCCATATAATCGTTTTTCACATGATCAATGGCTAAATATAGAAGCGGTGCCCCTCCAATTATGAGCAGGATGACCCAGAGAACATTCATTTTCGGATTCCTGCCTGATAAAATAATAATGATGAAGGATAGCAAGAGAAACGCTTCTGAAGCTATCGTCAACGTTACCAGATTGCTCATATTAATTCACTCCTAACGTGGTTGCCTAAGTGGAATATATTTATGTTCCCTTATATCTATGTTGCTTTTCATTCCTTTTTCATAAATTGATATTATTATCTTTGTAAAAAACCTGAATACCTCCAACAGAAATGAAGGATCCAGGCTGCATGTTAATTTTTCTTTGATAATTGTAAGGCATTCTTGATGCTTTTCAGTGATTTTGAGCTTCCGTACATCAAGACTCCACCACGATAGATTTTTGCCCCGATAATTCCAAGTAAAACAATGGTTAAGATTAAGACTGCTATGCCGATGGCGATTTCCCAAAATGGAACTTCTAGCATCCCTACGCGCAAGAACATGATCATTGGCGTGAAAAATGGAATGAATGATGTGATCGTAATATAACTGGCTGATGGATTCCCCAGTCCAAACATCGCAATCATGAAGGCGATGACGACTAACATGGTCATCGGTGAAATCATTTGCTGGACATCTTCAATTTTGCTGACAACGGACCCAAGGCATGCCGCAAGAGTCGCGTACAGAAAATAACCAAGCAAAGCGAAGATGATCGCATAAATGATCGTTGAGATATCGGTGCTGCCGAAACCGAAAAATGAAAAGAATCCTTCATCCATACCCGTCAGGTTTTGTTTAATCGAGAAATAGCCCACCCCAAAAAATAAAATCATTTGCGTAAGACTAAGCAAAGCAACACCCATTATTTTGGCAAACATCTGTGTGACTGGCGGGACACTTGAAATCAGGATTTCCATGACCCGTGATGTTTTCTCAGTGGCTACTTCCATTGCAATCATCGTTGCATACATCAACACACCGAAGTAAATGACGAATAAGAGCACATACACGAGACCGCGTGCTTGATTGAGATCCTCTTCCGTTTTTGCATTTTTTTGAAGCGCAATCGTATCAAATGCTGGCGGCGTATTCAATTGAGCGATTTGCTGCTCTGTCAAACTCAATTCCTTCGCAGTTATTTGACCCTTCAATTGGGTAAGCGCTAAAAGCAAATCATTACTTACCGCAGAATCTGAAATTTGATTCGCTTTATACGTTCCCTTGAAACCGATGGTTCCATCCTTTTCGATTAACAAATAACCAACGATTTCTTCAGCGCTGACCATTTCCTCCGCTTCCTTTTCATCCTGGGCGGATATTATCGATAGGTCATCGTTCACACCTGCTACCGCTTTTTTATAAGAATCAAATAAACTGCCTTCAGTCTGATCGATAACGGCAACCTTTTCCTGTTCATCACTGTCGAATTTATCAATAAGATTCGAAAGATTCGAAAGAACGAGAATCAGTGCCATCATAATGATTGTAGAAATGATAAAGGATTTCGTCTTTAATTTTGATAGATATGTATGGGAAAGGACAATCCAAAATTTATTCATAGACGGCACCTACTTTTTCAATGAAAATATCCGTCAGCGATGGTTCTTCCAATTCGAATTTCCGGACGAAACCTCTTGGAACAAGATCACGAATCATGCTCTCAGCCACATCTTCACCAGAGACTTGAAGAATTTTCCCTTCCATCGTGTTCTTGACTTTTGTTACACCTGAGTAATTATCCAAGAAAGATAGATCAAAATCTGCTTTAATTGAGACATTCTTTTTACCAAAAGAACGCTTGATTTCTTTTAACTTTCCAGCCACAACAGGAGAACCTTTATGCATGATGCAAAGATGCTCACACATCTCCTCAACATGCTCCATGCGATGGCTCGAGAAAACGATCGTCGTACCGCTGTCCCTTAAATCAATGACAGCTTTCTTCAGTATTTCCACATTCACTGGATCCAGTCCGCTGAAGGGTTCGTCAAGTATAAGTAATTCAGGTTTATGGATCATGGAGGCGATCAACTGGATTTTTTGCTGGTTTCCCTTTGAAAGCTCTTCAACTCGCTTATCGATATACTCGGGTACCATAAAGCGCTCTAGCCAATACTTCAACTCTTTCAAAGCATCCCGTTTGTTCATCCCTCTTAATCTAGCCAAATATACAATTTGATCGCGTACCTTCAGTTTTGGATATAGTCCGCGCTCCTCAGGAAGATAGCCAATCAATGAACTAGTCGTATAATCGATTTTCTTACCATCCCAGATCACTTCCCCTTCAGTCGGGTCAAGCAGGCCGAGTATCATCCGGAACGTAGTCGTTTTCCCCGCTCCGTTCCCGCCTAAAAAACCGAACATTTCTTTCTCGGGAATAGTTAAATCAAGCTTGTTGACTGCTGTGAATTCCCCGAATTTTTTCGTAACTTCTTTAATTTGTAAAGCCAATGGACAACCTCCTATTATATGATTCTTAATATATGTTACCGGAAAGGTTTTCCAATTTCAACTATCACCAAGGACCAAATAATTCTTTTTATCCTTCGATTATATGCAAATTTCCCAAAAAATATTTCACTATCTAGCCCCTTAAAAGGAAAGACTACCTCTTAACGTTTCACGTTTGCCCTTTACCCTAATAGTATTTTTTCTGTGAAACTTAAGACAAATCCCCATTTCCCTTCCTTCTTGGTAATAACATGGCCAATATTTTCACATACCCGTTCGTCTCCTGCATATCCCTAACAGCGAGCATGTTACTAAACTGAAAGCCCTTTTTTTGAAAACGAGGCAATAATAAAAATAGATTGGGTACCGTAAAGATACCCAATCTCTATATTAAATTGCTCGCTTTAAAGGACACATTTCCCAACTGTCGCTAATGAGTCTATCTTATTTTACAATCGTTACTTTTACATTTCTTTTTTCAAGCAATTTTCTTGATGCTTCATCTATTTCTCTATCCGTAATGACCTCATCCACTTCACTAGGCGGAACGATTAATGAAAACGCCTTTTTTCCAAACTTTGAGGAATCCACCATCAGGATCACTGCATCCGACCTCTCGATCATTTTCTTTTTTAATAAAGCCTGCCCTTCATTAGAATCACTGAGTCCTTCTTCTAAGTGAATCCCCTTGCAAGACAAAAACGTTTTGTTGACATGATACATCGTTAATGATTTCTCTGCTATCGGACCAACAAATGATAAAGACTTTGACAGCAACCTTCCCCCGGTTGAAATAACCTCTATTTTTTCTTTTTTACTCAATTCCATCACCACTTTGGTGGAATTGGTAATAACCGTTAGCGGTATGTTTGGTAAGGCTTTTGACATATACCAGGCAGTTGTACTTGCATCTAAAATAATCCTGTCACCTTCCACTATCCGCTTTGCCGCTTCATATGCTATCACTTTTTTTTCGTTGACATTTGTTATCACTCTTTCGGAAAAATGGATTTCCGAATCATCCTCTTGCAGGCTAACGGCACCGCCGTGGCTGCGTTTTAGTTTTGTTTCTTTCTCAAGCTTTTCGAGATCACGTCGGATTGTTTCCTCTGTTACTGAAAAGATTTCACTTAATTCTGTAACACGAATACTCGAACGTTCATTTACGAGTTCAACAATTTTTTGGTGTCTTTGAGCTACAAGCATACCAACTTTCTCCTATCTATATAATCTTTGTTTACCTTTGTTTGTTTTTGTATTGTAACATATATAAAGCCCTCTATATAAATAGAGAGCTTAGGAACTGCCTTTTTTCATTGATATGGTTATTTGGCAATTAGCTTAAAACCTTCAATAATTTCTTCAATATCTTCATCACTAATATCGATTATTTCGCCAATACTTTTAGCGTACACCAATGCTTTTGCACTATATTCAGCTACTTCTAGCCTATCAAATACACTCAGTAAACTTTTTCCTGAGACAATTGCATACCCATTTTCAATTAATAGGACAGGATTATCCTCTGCTAGTTTATCTGCAATCATTCTATTATGATCTTCACCCATTCCAAAAGGCACTTTATCTATATCCCGAAGAACAATGTAGGCCTCTGGAATTATATGTGTATTATATTTAACATCTGTCACTGCATAGGCCATTAAAAATCTTGGGTTCGCAATGATTACGGATGTAAGCTCCGGGTTTAACTCATATATTTTTTGATGAAGCTCAAAAAACTCACATGGTTCCTTTCCAGCTTCACTAAACTCCTGATGAATCAGAACCAATTCATCTTCCTTAATATATTTACGGTCCTGTTGAGAAGGCGTGATTAAAATAGATCCATCTTTAAGGCGTGTTGAAAAGCTGCCTGAGATACTTGTAAAAAGCTGACGATCATATAACCGTTCCAATAACCTGATCATTTCTTGACGACAAGAAACCTCTTCGACAGAATGGTGCTTCATTTCTATCTGTGTTAATTTATCCGCTTTATATAAATCTATTTCTTGTAAATTTTGTTCGGTCAGTTCAAATGGTTCCCCTATATTCCTTGCATTTATTTCCATACAAGCAGTATCTTCAAGTGTTTCAAACAACATAAAGGCATCAAATATAGTGGGTTTCCCTACCACAATACCATGATTCTCCAATATGACCGCATCCCCTCCTTTTGCAAATTCAGCCGAAATATTTTCCTTTAATTTGTCGCTTCCAGGGATCGCATAGGGTGCAACCTGAAGGGAATCTGCTACACTCTTATATGCATGTAAAAGCAACTTTGGGTTTGGTCCTTTACGAGCCATGCTAAAGGAAACCAAAGCCGGGGGATGTGCATGTACGACAGCTTTTATATCGGGCCTTGCTTCATAAATTCCTTGATGAAAAGGAAGCTCTACCGATGGTTTATGTTTCCCTATGAATGTACCGTCCTTTTTGACGCACATGATATCATCCATGGTTAATGCTCCTTTATCAATTCCCGATGGAGTAATCCAAAGGTCACCATTTTCATCTAGAATAGAAAGGTTTCCTCCTGAAATTGTTGTCATGCCATATTTATAGACACGTTCCATGATCATAACAATTTGTTCGGCTGGATGCAGATTTTCATTCATACTTTATCACTCCTATTATTTACATTCTTCTTTCATGGAAATTGCTTGTTTGAATTTTTCAATCAGGGATGATGATTCAATTTTTTCTTTTGGCTCATATTTTTTTATAAAGAACGAGTGTTCTATTAACTGACGTGCCGTTTGTAAATCGCTTATTTCATTGCCTGAAATCATTTGTACTAGTATATTCCCAATCGCCGTAGCCTCTGTTGGTCCAGCGTATATGGTTTTCCCGCTAAGGTCTGCCGTAAGTTGATTAACGAATTCATTTTTCGCCCCTCCTCCGACAATATGAAGTTGCTCGATTCTTTTCCCGGTTATCTCTTCTATTTGCCGAATGGACATCGCATAAATAATAGACATATTTGTAAATATACAGTTCGCTAATTCGCCCACTGTATGTGGAATCTCCTGATTCGTCTCCCGACAATACTGCTGAATTTCTTGAATCATATTTTCTGGATTTAAAAATCGTTTATCATTAAAGTTGATGAACTGCCTGCACACCTTTATTTTCTCTGCCTCATATACAAACTGCTCGAAGTTATAGTCTTCCTTTAAATGTCTTCTGACCTCTTGAATAACCCACATACCAATGATATTTTTCAGAAAGCGGTAGGTTCCGTATGCACCCCATTCATTTGTATAATTGTTTTTAAGGGCTAACTCATTCACTATCGGTTTATCGCTTTCAATCCCAAGCAACGACCACGTTCCGCTACTAATATAGGCCCATTTCTCTCCATTACCAGGTGAACCGACTATGGCGGAAGCAGTATCATGTGAAGCAACGATAATCACTTCTGTATTGGGAAGATCAAAAGTAGAAAAACGTTCTTTCATCAGTTTCCCTAATCGTTCTCCCGGATTAGCAAAAGGCGGGAATTGATCTTTTGACAATGCAATCAGGTTTAGTAACTCTTCATCAAACTTCTTCGTGTTTACATTCAATAATTGCATCGAAGAAGCACTTGTAACTTCTGTGACCTTTTTCCCCGTTAGGCAGTAACCTAAATAATCTGGCACAGTCATGACATTCCTAGTGACTTTCAGGTTCTTTATATCTTCTTCGTACAATTGGTATAACGTGTTAAATGATAAGAATTGAATCCCAGTTATTTGATAAATGATTTCTTTAGGTAGTGTTCTTGTGACCTTTTCGATTGTATTTTCGGTGCGCTTATCACGATAAGAGATAACTTCTTGCACTCTGTGTCCATTATCATCCAACAATACGTAATCCGTTCCCCACGTATCAATTCCAAGTGTACAGTGGTCGTATCCAAGCTTTTTTGCTGATTCTAACCCCTTTAAGATTTCATTCAATAAATGATCAATATCCCAAAAACAGGTTTCATTTTGGGTGGTGAAACCATTCGCAAATCGATGGATTTCTTCAATTACTAATTTCCCGTTCTCCATTTTCCCTAAGACCAGCCGGCCACTTGAAGCACCAATATCCACCGCAATATGTATCATTAGTCCACACTCCTCAATTTCTTTAAACCATGCATTATGGAAATATGATCTCGGCCAAAGAAGTCATGCAGTTCTAAATAATAAGCATACAGTTGTTGATAAATACTTACATTTTCTTTAACCGGTATAAAAGTATCTTCTTTTACTTTTGCCATCTTAGAGGATGCCTCCTCTATGGAATCATACCCACCATTTATACGGCCGGCAGCCGTGGCAGCGTATATGGCTGCTCCCAATGCAACAACTTGTTCCCCATCCGCGATTTTAATTTCACGATTTAAAATATCGGCATATATCTGCATTAACAGTTTATTTTTTTGAGGTAATCCGCCACAGGCAAACAAATCGTTTATCTCTATACCGTCATTCTCAAAGGTTTCAAGGATTTTCCTTGTTCCAAAAGCTGTTGATTCTAAAAGTGCACGGTATATTTCTTCCGGCTTCGTAGAAAGAGTAATCCCTGCTATCACACCTGACAAGTTCGCATCTACAAGGACTGTTCGGTTGCCATTCCACCAATCTAACGCCACTAACCCAGATTGACCAGGCCTTAAGCAAGAAGCCTTTTTTTCCAGTAAGCTATGTAGATTGACACCTTCTTGCTCAGCTTCTTTCTTTACATACTCAGGAGCAGTTTGCTCAATATACCATGCAAACGAATCGCCAACAGCCACCTGTCCCGTTTCATAACTGAATGATCCGGGAATTATTCCATCCTCCACTACTCCACAAATACCTTCTACTGTTTGTTTTTTCTCAGAAATTAACATGTGGCAAGTAGAGGTTCCCATCGTCATCACAAATTGGCCTGGATGGACAGCTCCTACAGCTGGAACACCTGCATGGGCATCGATTATGGATACAGAAACAGCCGTACCAGATTTCAACCCCATCTTCTTAGCCATCCCTTCTGTTAAACCACCCGACCGTCCAGCGATGGGTAATACTTCACCACGCATTTTTGTATCCAGTATATCCAGAAGACGTTCATCAATAGCCGCTAAAAAAGCAGGGTCCGGATATCCATCTTTTTTATCCCAAAATGCTTTATAACCGCTCATATTACTGCTGCGTACCAGCTCATTCGTCAGACGGAAGGTAATCCAATCTCCGGCTTCCATAAATAGATCCGTTTCTTCATAGATATCAGGTGATTCACGTAACACTTGTAAAATCTTAGGGAACATCCATTCAGAAGAAATTTTCCCGCCATATCGTTGCAGGAATGGTTGATTCGTTGCCTGTGCAATGCGTGTAATATCATCCGCTTCTTTTTGTGCGGCATGATGCTTCCATAATTTGACCCAACTGTGAGGGTCCCTTTTCCATTTCTCATCAAAACAAAGGGGATTTCCTTTCTTATCAACAGGCAAAATGGTACATGAGGTAAAATCGATTCCAATGCCTATCACATCATTCGCATCTACTCCGCTTAACCGAATCACTTCAGGAACAGAAGTGTATAAAACGTCTAAATAATCACCTGGATGCTGGAGAGCCCAATCTTTTTCAAGTTTACATCCGTCTGGAAGCCTATTAGACAATACTCCATGACGATAAGGTGCAACATGTGTAGCCATTTCATTTCCGTTCTCTATATCTACTAGCAGCACTCTTCCTGATTCAGTGCCAAAATCAATTCCGATTGTATATCTCTCATTCATCCCTTCATCATCTCCTAACATGCAAGTCACGCAATGATATTTAATAAAAAGGCCCCTCTAGATAGTTGAGAGGGGACTTTTCGGTCTATCTAACCTTAAAAATTAAAATCAGCTGCATTGTCTTTCGTAAAATCTGTCGGTGGTCCCATGATGATTGTTTTTCCATCCTCCCACACGTCAATTTCACCTACATTTTCAACTTTCAAACCATCTTCTGGTTTCTCCCCTTCAGCTAGACGTTTGGCGAGGGCAACTGTTAAATAACCTAGTTTGTCTGGCTCCCAAAGAATGGCTACATCTAGAGATCCATCATTTAAATATGGTGAAGAGTCTTTCGGTAGAGCAGTTCCAACAACTGTTATATCATCTTGCAGTCCTTTTTCCTGAACAGCTTGGGCTGCCCCAAGAGGTGCCGGAGTAGAAAAAGCCATGATTCCTTTTAATTCAGGATTTGATTTTATTAAATCCAGTGTTTTTTGGTATGCCACCTGTTGTTTTTCATCTGTCGCGATTTTATCCGATACTAATTCAATACCTGGATAATTCTCTTCCAGTTCTTTTTTTGCTGCATCAATCCAGGTGTTTAAGTTTGCAGCTGAAAGCCCTCCAGTTAATATAGCGATTTGCCCTTTTTCAATACCCATTTGTTTTACGAGGGATTTAGCAATATGGCGACCGTATGCTTCATCGTCTATTTGGTGGACGGATAATTCTACAAGGGATTGATCAGCTGGTGTATCCCAATCCATTACAATTATTCCTTCATCCTTCGCCTTTTGAAGGACTGGTGAGAGTGATGCAGCGTCATTTGGTGCTACTGCGATTACATCCACATCTTGACTAATTAAGTCTTCAATGACTTTTACTTGCTGTGCAGCATCCGGTTCCGTAGGTCCTGTGTAAATGGTTTCCACACCAAGATCTTTACCTGCTTGAATCGCTCCTTTTTCAGAAGCATTGAAATATGGTATCCCCATTAATTTTGGAACTACGGCAATTTTCAACTTCTCATTACCATCTCCGCCACTTGTTTCTTTTTCACTGTTCCCCGATGCTCCTTCTTGTGATACACAGCCTGCTAACAGTCCCCCAGCTAAAATAGCTGTTGCCAATATCCCCGTCATTTTCTTCATAATGATCCCCCTTACAATTTTTCTAATTTTTCACTAAAGTATTTTCAGAGATTACATGGTCATGTAAATTACGCTACAGAGTTTGAAGGAAATTTCTTTTGACTTTTTTCGTCTAATTTCGTTTTCACGAAGTTTATGACCAATACCGTGATTAAAATAACCCCCATCATTACAGTTACGATCGATCGTGGTACACCCATTAAGTTCAATCCACTTGATAACATTTGGAAAATGACCACTGCGTAAACAGTGCCGATAACTTTGCCATAACCACCTTGAATTTCAGTTCCGCCAAGCACGGCTGCCGCTACACTTTGTAATAAATAAGAAGATCCCAGATCCACTTTTGCAGTATTATAACGGGATGTCATAATAATAGAAGCAATTGTGGCAAGAAGTGCCGCATATAAGTAAACCCTCATTAATACCTTGCTATTATTTACACCTGAAAATAATGTGGCGATCGGATTGCTACCCACCATATAAACACTTCTGCCCCATTTGGTTTTTGACAGCAATATAGCTGTTATTATTGCAAATAGTACAAAAATAATGATGGAAAGAGGAACGATCCCCATATAGTAGCCGTTTCCAATTAAGCTATAACCCTCACTGAATCCTGAAATTGAATTTCCTTTCGTAATGCTTAAGATCAAACCTTCAAAAAGCACCATCGTTCCGAGTGTTACCAGTATTGGCGAAACACCGATTTTTGAGATGAGTACGCCGTTAATCAATCCGCAGCTCAGCCCGACTAAAACACCGATTAAGATTGCGCCTAGCATTGGGTATCCGCTGCTTGCCATAAGTGCGATTGTCACGCCAGACAAGGCAGCTGTATACGTAATCGATAGGTCAATCCCTCCAGTTACAATCACCACCATCATTGCTAATGCGATTAAACCAAACTCCGGGAGCTGGAACATCATATTGGTTAAATTATTTGAAGAAAAGAATCCAGGTATTGAAAAACTCATTAACACAAACAAGCCTGCTGTAATTACACCTAAAGTATTTTCTTTTGATATTGAAAGCCGTTTCATTTTTTCACCTCTTTCTTACGCTTCCACTTCAATTTTCGCTAACTTATCTTTTGAGCGCTTATATTGAATGTGGTCGTATGACACAGCCAGTAATATAATCAATCCAGTGAATACTTTTTGCCAGAAGGTATCAATTTTTGCCAAGATAAGTCCATTTTGTACAATGCCTAGCAGAAGAACGCCCAAAACCGTTCCCAAAATGGTACCGCGCCCCCCCATGATGTTCGCACCGCCCAAAACAACGGCTGCTATGACCATCAGCTCCAGACCAAGCATTCCATTAGGATCCACAGCCTTTGTATATGCTGTTTGAGCAATGGCTGCTATTCCTGCAAGAAACCCCATATAGGAGAAAACAAATATTTGAACTTTGTCAAAATTTATCCCAACCCGAATGGCTGAATCTTTATTACCGCCAATCGCCAATACTTCGCGACCGATTAATGTGTATTTCAAAATATACCAAGTAAACAGTGCTACGGCGATAAAAATTAGAATGATGATAGATATACCAAACATCTCAAAACTAGCAAACTTGATGAATACGGTTGGAAAACTGCTGCTGTTCAAATACTGTCCATTCGTAATGTACAACACGAGCCCATTAATGATACTCATCATTCCAAGTGTCACGACAATAGCTGGAATCTGAACCTTTGCAACAAGCAGTCCATTCAGTGCACCTAAACAAACCCCAAGAAATGGCCCAATCAAAAAGAGTAATAGTATAGAGATGGGATGGTCAGGCATGAGCATCATTACTTTTCCAACGATGACACAGACAGCGCTTGTAACAGCGGCCACCGATACGTCAATCCCGCCAGTGATGATTACAAGTGTCATACCCACCGCCAGAATTCCAAGTACAGCATTCCCTTTTAGTACATCCAGCAAATTGTCTACAGTTAAAAAATACGGGCTTAAGAATGTCAATGTAATACATAGAAGCAAAACAATCATTGCGATGCTGATTTCCTTCGACTTCAAAATGGCGTTCATGCACGTACCTCCTCTTTTAGCGGAAGCCCTTTTTTGGAAGGAGATTGAGAACCAAGCAGAGCATAATTCATGATATTTTCCTGTGTCGCTTCTTCTATACCAAGCTCTCCGACTATTCTTCCATGTCTCATGACCAAAATCCGATCACTGACAGCAAGTACTTCTGGAAGCTCTGAAGAAATCACAATAATGCCCATTCCTTCAGCTGCCAGTTCCCTCATTAACTTATGAATTTCTGACTTCGCCCCAATATCAATCCCATTCGTCGGTTCGTCAATAATTAGGATTTGTGGTTTAGTAGAAAGCCACTTGCCGATCACGACTTTCTGTTGATTTCCGCCTGACAGGTCACCAGCTGCCCTTTTAGGCAAAGCGGGTCTAACATCTAGCGTTTTCATATAATGATCAGCCAGCTTAACTTCTTCCTTTCGCTTAATCAATTTGAATTTATTTCTCAATTGTTTCAAAACAGGTAATGAAATATTATTGATTATGGACTGGCGAAGGATGAGTCCTTGCGTTTTTCTGCTTTCTGGAATATATGCAATCCCTTGCTTTACAGCATGTTCAGAAGACTTGATTTTAGTAGAAACCCCATTTATTTTCATACTTCCATCGTAGGGCCTGTTGACCCCGAATATCGCCTGTGCAAGCTCTGTTCTTCCTGATCCGACAAGTCCTGTAATCCCAAGGACTTCTCCAGCTTTCAATTCAAAGGAAATATCTTTAAAGTTACCTTCTTTTGATAAACCATTCAGTTCCAAAAGAGTTTTTCCTGTTTTTCCTTTAACCATATTCTTGTTATATAAAATCTGACGTCCCACCATTAGTGTGATTAATTTATCTTCATCAAGTTCTTCATTTTCATAAGTGCCTACATATTTCCCATCTCGCAATATTGTAAATCGATCGGAAACAGTAAATAACTCTTTTAACTTGTGGCTGACAAAGATTATGGAAATTCCGCGACCCTTTAATTTTTGTATAACTTTATAAAGCTTTTCAACTTCCCCTGCGGATAGGGATGAAGTCGGTTCGTCCATTACAATCAACTTGGAATCAAAAGCGAGGGCTCTGGCGATTTCAATCAGCTGCTGTTGAGCAATGCTTAATTTTTCAACGGGTGTATGAACATCAATCTCAAATTCTAGTTCTTTAAGTGCCCGTTTTGCTGTATCCTCCATCTCCTTCCATCTAATCTTTTTCCATGGTTTTTTGTCACTATCCCGGCCAATATAGATATTTTCAGCTACAGATAGGTTTGAAAATAAACTTAAATCCTGATAAATGATTGAAATGCCTTTTAGCGTAGCATCAATCGGTTTTTGAATTTCGGCTTCTTTTCCTTCAAAGTAAAACTTGGCGCCTGGGTCCGGTCGATAAATGCCAGCTAATATTTTAATGAGCGTTGATTTACCGGCACCATTCTCACCTATTAACGCATGAACTTCTCCTTTTTTCACTTCAAGCTGAACGCTATCCAGTGCTTTTACACCTGGGAAGGTTTTACTGACATTCGTCATTTGCAATAAGAAATCAGACATGTTTCTCTCCTTTCCAACCTTAATCAGTCATAAATTTGATTCAACTTTTGTTTTTTACCATAATAATTAATGTTATTGGTTTCACAAAAATGTTCCACTTCTGCTAGCCTCGGCACACCATCTTGGGCCCCCATTTTCGTTACCTTCATTGCCGCTACAATTGAAGCAAACTCGGCTGCTGATTCGATCGTCTCCCCATCTGCAATGGCACAAGCAAGGGCTCCTGCGAACGAGTCTCCTGCCCCCACTGTATCAACAGCTTTTACAGCAATGGGCTCGATAAAGTTTGTTTCACCGTTTTGATAAACCAATGCTCCTTTATGGCCCAACTTAATAATGCTATTCTCCACGCCAAAATGATTCTCAAAGAAAACACCCGCTTTGCATGCACTTTCCTTCGAGTTGACGTCGATCCCAGTCAACACTTTTGTTTCCTGCCAATTCGGCGTAATCAAATTGGCATACGTCAGTGCTTCAGTCGTTACCCCTTCTGCCGGAGCAGGGTCCAGGATAATAAACATATTTTTTTCTTTAGCCCTTTTCATGGCTTGTAGAACAGCCTCATTAGGAATTTCCATCTGTACAAGTAAAACAGCATAGTCATCACTGATGGTAGAAAAACAAATGTCAATATCACTTCTTGTCAAATATTCATTGGCCCCTTTAATGACAAGCATGGTGTTTTCTGCTGTAGCATCCACTGTAATGACTGCGCATCCAGTTGGATGTTCTGCAATATGTTTCAAGGAGGATATGTTCACGTTATTTTGGAGAAGAGAACGTTCTATTTCATGCCCGAATGCGTCGTCGCCAACCGCACCGATTAGCTTTACTGGTTTTCCAAGTTTAGCGCACGTCGTTGCTTGATTTGCGCCTTTTCCACCACTTAATAGTTTCATATTTTCTCCGAAAATCGTTTCCCCATGCGCTGGATACAGATTAGTGACTGCGACAATATCCATATTAATACTCCCTACCACTACAACCCCTTTCATGCACAACCCTCGTTTTTCATTTTCATTTGCTCTAAGAATGCCCGGAGTTGGCCAACGGCATCTTCCAGTAATACATCGTTTTTAAATAAACAGGACGTCCCGCAAACCAACATGTCGGCTCCATTTTTCAATACACCCGGAATGGTTTCGAACCCAATGTTTCCATCTACCTGTATATCAATTTGGTAGCCTTCCGATTGAATTAATTCTTTTATCTTTTTTATTTTCTTATACATTAGCGGTACAAAGGACTGCCCGGCAAAACCAGGATTCACCGTCATCACCGTTACATAATCGACTACATCCAATACATGTTCAAGCTCTGTGATGGGGGTTGATGGATTTAAGGCTACCCCTGCCTTAATCCCATCATTCTTCAGCTTTTGTAGTGATCTCTGTAAATGGGCAGTTGCCTCTGCATGAATGGAAATCATATCTGCCCCCGACTGAATGAAAAGATCTAAATGGTCTTCCGGTCTTTCAACCATTAAGTGAACATCAAATGGTTTATCCGAGAATTGCCTAATGCGTTTAATTAGATCCGGGCCCATTGTAAAATTAGGAACAAACGATCCATCCATTATATCTAGATGAAAGAAATCAACACCTGCACGGTCTAATCTCATTACTGATTCTTGTAAATTCCCCATATCTGCACACATAAGTGAGGGTCCAATTAAGGTCATATAAACACTCCCGTTCCATTTCGTCTTTTATCAAGAAAGCGTTTTCTTCGTAAAGGAAGCGCTTTCTTTTCTGATACTTTCACTATAAAGGGAATTCGCATAAGCTGGTAGGTGATAAAATTCGGGTAGGGGGGATTTTCTTCGGGACATTTTCAATGTAGACATAAAAAAAAAGCTCCGGAATGGAAGCTTCTACTTTTTCACAAAAAACTCATGAGTATCTCGATATTGAGACGGAAGTTGTCCTGTCCATTGCTTAAACAGCCGACTAAAATATTTGGTATCTTGATAGCCTACTTTTGAAGCGATATCGTAAATCTTTAAATCTGTATGACTTAATAATTCCTTCGCCACTTTTAACCGTTCATTGGTTACATAGTCAAGCACGGTTTCACCTGTCTGATTTTTAAAATACTCACAAAAATAGGTTGAATTTAAATGGACATGATTGGCGATTTTTTTTATTGTGATGTTATCGCCTATATGTTTTAGAATCCATTCTTTTGCCTGGCGTATGGGATCTGTTTGGTCATTTTGAAATGCTGCTTGCTTTTTTAACATATTCATGACCCAGCGCTCCGTCTCCTTTTTTAAATGATTAAAATGTGAAGAATCCTCGGCAATGCTAAATGCTTCCTCAAGTAAAAGCGGAAGCTCTTTAAAACCATCACTTTTAATCCATTTATTAATAATTCTAATAGACAAATAGCGAACCGATTCTTGTATTACGAAAGGGGACGTGACATCTTTCAGTTCGTTAAAAAATTGCCTGAGAGAACGAATGGCAGCTTCTTCACCATGCTCCATCGCCTCCACTGTCTCTTCTGCCCATTTATAGATGGATGGCGGCACTTCAATCACTTTATTATATGATACATGCTTAAGCATTTCAGTTCTGAAAATTTTATTGCCTCCTTGTATCATTCGATATTGCAAGGTAGATCGTAATTCATCTTTAATATTTACTAAAAGGGTAAGGTCATTAAACTCATTCCCAAGGGCAATGGAAACCGTAAAAGGGGTTTGCCGTTGGACAGTTGTTTTTAATGTTATACACAATTGCTCCAAAGCTGTAGGGGTAGTATCCTTAATCAATAACCAACTGGCATGTAGACTATCTTTCCACATCCAATGCGTTGAATGAACATCTAGTAAGTCTGTTATAATTTTTTTTATTACATCATTCCATCTACCCCAATCTTCTGGTGAAAAACTTTGGGTTTTGGCAGATGTATGATCGATTCCAATATGGATCAGGGAATAGGTTCCTTCTGGAAATTGCCGCGTCCATTCAAGTAATGATAAGTCCATTGCATCTTTCCACGTAATTTCCATCAGCAATTGAAGCTGCTTTTCATGGGTTAATATCAAGGCTCTTTCTTCTATTTCTCCTATCTTTTCCCTTTCCTTTCGTGCCTCAATTACTTTTTCCTGCACAGTCTTCAACTGCAGTTTAAACTTTTCTCGATCAATCGGTTTCAATATATAATCGACAGCTCCTTCCCTTAGGGCAGTCTGTACATAGAGAAAATCATCATACCCGCTTATAATGAATGGAAATAGCCTTGGTTTAGTTTTTTTCAAATGTTGAATTAACGTTAACCCGTCCATGACAGGCATTTGTACATCTGTTATTAATACATCAACTTCTTCTACTTGATTGATAATTGCATCGTATGCCTCTTGACCATCGGAGTAAACACCTACAACATGCCACTCTTCCCCACAAGATTGTACTAGTCTTTCTATGCCTCTTCTTATCCTTGGTTCATCATCTACAATGACCGTCCTGACCCTTTGTATCATCTCTGTTCTTCTCCTCTCCTTGAACATACATGGTTACTTGTTGGGCATTTATTTTGGGAAGTCGAATAATCACACTCGTTCCCTTTCCGTATTCGCTATTAATTTGAAGATTATATTGTTCCCCGAACATCATGCCAATTCTTGCATTTACATTGATAATCCCAAAGCCAGAGTCCCGTTTCATCATTGGATCTAAACGTAACTTTTCATTTAATTCAATTAATTTGCTTTCTGTCATCCCTGGTCCGTTATCACTGACTATCAGCAAAAGATATTCCTCACCTGTCTGAGTTTCCTCTTCAGAAATATGTATTTGAATGTCTATTTCCTTTCTTTTTTCCAATCCATATTTAATGGAATTTTCAACGATTGGCTGTAAAACAAACTTGGGTATATAATAATTAACAACATCTGCTCCTTTTTCTATCATAAAATGCAAACGATCTTCAAAACGGAATTGTTGGATGCTTAAATAATCTTCAATGTGCTGAACCTCACTGTTTATAGGAACCAAGCTTTCTTTATTACTGATTGAAAAGCGCATCATTCTACCAAGCAAAGTCACCATCTTCACGACTTCATCGCTCTCTCCTTCTTCCACAGCCATGCCTATGGTTTCCAGCGTATTATACATAAAGTGAGGATTTATTTGAGATTGAAGGGCGTATAATTCAGCTGTTTTTTTTCGCAGTTCAATGTGGTAGTTTTTATGAATCAGCTCTCTTATCTCTGCAAGCATTGATCGAAAACTGTTCGCGAGCATCCCGACTTCATCCTTGGAATGTATAGGTATTTCTACTAATAAATCACCTTTTTCCACCCGCTTCATTATATCTCCTAATTCGTTTAGTGGACGTGTAACGGTCCAGGCAAAAAAGATAGAGATCAATGTAGTAATGAGTGTAAAAAGGATAAAAACGAAAATTGTCACATTTCGGATAACATCCGTTTTTTCTGTCATGTTTTTGATAGGCATGCTATGAACGAGTACCCATGGCAGCTCATTTGATTCACTTATACTGATTAAATTCCGTTTTCCATCGATTTCTGTACGAAAACTACCATTCAGTAATGGGTAATCATGTATCCCTTTTTCCACTGTACCAATTTTTGAATGATCCTTATGATAAATTATCTTCCCCTGCTTATTCATGATCCACATCGTAACATTCTCTTCCTTTTGCAAATCCTGAAGTGATTGCTCAAAAAAGGCTACATCGATGGCTATATAGAGCGTTCCTAAATTTTTTCTATTATCGAAATCAGTAATTGTTTTGACCAGCATAAAATAGGAGGGATCCCCTTCAAACGTTAAATTAGTCTGATTAGGAAGGAGCAACTGCATCTCGCCTAGCAATCCTAGGTCATCTGCATATGGCAAGGAACCATCTTCAAAACCAAAACTGTCATAATGCAGACTTGTACTTGCAAATGTACGATTCTTGGAAACAAGAAACGCCCCCAAAATATGAGATGAATTGTTATTTAAATAGGTTCTTGTCAAATAACTCTTCATGATATATTCATCGTGTAGCAAAATCGATTTTTTTTTTGATTGGCTGTCTCTTAAAATAGCCATAACATCACCGGAATTATAAATTAAATCAGGTAAGGTCTCTAGTTTTTGAATGTCATTTTCAATGTTGCCATTAACCTGTTTGACAAGACGGGGAATATATTCGCCTACTTCTTCTTCTATTGATTTTGTGTATTGCCAGTATGCAATGAACCCAAGGAAGGCCATAGGTAGAACCGTTAATAATGTATAGGTTGTAACTAGTTTTGTCGTTAAACGCAAGTTTTTTATCTGGATCGGCTTTTTTCCTTTAAAAATCATACTGGTTCACATTTCCCTTTTTAAAATCGATGGGCTCTCCCATAATGACCATATCACCGTTGAATTTAATCCTACCTATGTTCTTAATGTTCTGTCCTTCATACGGAAATTCATCATTCAATAAGTTTTTTGCTAGGCTAACAGTCAAGTAACCTAACTTTTGTGGACTCCATAACGTAATGTTCTGGGCAGCCCCTTCCTGTAAATACTCATTCATTAAATTAGGAGTCGATGTACCGACTACGGCAACCTTGCCGATTTTCCCTGCATCTTTCACAGCCTGAGCCGCAGCAGGAGGATTGACCGTTGAAATACCAATAATTCCTTTTAGGTCCGGGTATTTTTTAAATAAATTTTGTGTTACCTTATACGCTTTATGAATATCTTCGTTTGTATATTCCACTTCAACTAGTTTCATAGTTGGATAATATTCTTTTTGTTGGATTTGAATCCAATCAATCCATGTATTAAGATTGGCAGCGGTAGGAGATCCCGTCATAATCGCAAACTCCCCTTTTTCTTCCATTTCAATAGCGAGAGTATCCATTACATGCCTGCCAATTATCTCAGGATCTATCATGTTCACAAAAAAGCTTCTGTATGATGCATTAGTATCAGAATCCCAGGTGATCACCTTGATTCCTTTAAGCTTTGCTTTTTTCAGCACCCTACCTAATTTATATGGATCATTTGCAGATACCGCAATTACGTCCACTTTTTTTTCAATTAATTTTGTTATAATCTCTTCCTGCTTTTCAGAGCTGGGGGTAGGTGGGCCTGTATATATGACCTTAACACCTAAGTCTTTTCCCGCCTCCAACGCCCCCTCCTCTACCGCTTTAAAATAAGGTATTCCGTCAATTTTAGGTATAACAGCTATCGTATACGAATCTTTTTTATTCTCGACAGGTTTTGTATTGACGTCGATACTTTCTTCATCATTGTAAATAATCTCGTATTCTGCAGAATGATCACAGCCGCTTAGTATAAATAAAAACAAAATAAAAAAGATGGGCATCCTTAACATGATTAGCTACCTTCTTTCTTAAATTCTAAACATTAGCACGTATCATGGATATTGTAATAAGGCATGACTTAAGAAGTGCTTTTCTCATCCGGTTACATTCACCGCTGCTTCTTTCTAAGAAAACGGTTTCATAAATGATGGATTTTACAGGGACATATAGAAGAGAATGAGAAAGGCGCTCACTCTTGATGCTAAAATACGATTTTTCCAGTTTCCATCTCGCTTTTTGTGTAAGTTAGTAGTTGAACATAACAGAGAAGGACATGGCTGGACAATAAATTATAGGGAAACCTGAAAGTATATAAAGGTTTCCTATTTTAGTAAAGCAATTAGGGTTATACTATTAAAAATATCTCTATTGTACATTTGAACCCCATCATTTTTTTCTTTTTATTATTGATTTTTACTGTTTTTGAAAGGTTTGTCAATTTAAATTTCACAAACATTTTTAAAATTCAAATAATATTTTTATATAGTTTCACTTGCTCATAGTGTTTCATTTTTAGTTGTATTGGAAAATTACAAAGCAGTCTACGTCATTACATTTTCTATATCCTTTTTTCATAGTGCTTTTATTATCTTAAACTGTAGATTGATACCTTCAATCCAAATCCTCCCCTTTTAGAAAAAGTTACTTTAACGATTCCTCCTCAATCCTCAGTCTAATTTTCAACTGATTAAATCAATTTGGTGCACGAGACTCTCATTCCGGATTTAACACAAATTGACTAGCTTTCATGTCTATTTATTAACGTGCAATCAAAAAAAATATACCCATAGAAAGACCTGTGTCATAGATCGTTATAGGTATATTTTATAAAGGAATTACCTTTCTAATAAGTTTTCCTTTTTAACTATATTAATTTTCTAATTTAAACAAAAACTTTTTTACTTTTTCTCCACTTCTTCGTTATATTTCGGTAATTCCAGACCATTCACTCGGGAAGAATCGATAGACCCCATATTAATTTAGCGGAAATAGTCACACATCGGTTTGCGGATTCAGGACAACCTGTTATTTTAACGCTTTGCTAAAACATCACGTTCATATTCTTTCACTTGCGTCAGCCATCTTTCCTTTACCGGCACATTCATTTTTTCACAATAATAATCCCAAATTGCACCAAATGGATAGGTTTTAAATTCCTCCATTAATGCCAGTCGCTCAGTAAAATCGCCTTTTTCTTGCAGTTCTTTCAAATGATCGTTCGGTACAAGTAAGGCATATAAGAGGGCCTTAATCATATTACGCGTACCAATCGTCCAGGCAGCAACACGGTTGATGCTGGCATCAAAGAAATCAAGACCAATGATCACCTGGTTTAATGCATCATTGCGAACAATTTCAAGCGCAATTTCACGAAGCTCATCGTCTAAAATTACGACGTGGTCACTGTCCCATCGAACCGGGCGCGAAACATGAAGTGCTAGTTTATCACTGTATAATAGCATCGAAGAAATTTTGTTCGATACAGTTTCAGTCGGATGATAATGACCTGTATCCACTAAGCAAATCTTGTTATTTTTCAGTGCGTAGCCAAGGTAGAATTCATGCGATCCTACGACATATGACTCGGAGCCAATACCGAATACTTTACTTTCCACAGCATCCCAATTACATGTTTCATCCACTTCTGCTGTAAAAATTCGATCAAGGGATTCTTTTAATCTCTTTCTCGGTGTCAAACGGTCGCTTGGAATATCTTTGTAGCCGTCTGGAATCCATATATTTGTTAAGCAGGGATTGCCTAGTTCACGGCCAAAGTACTCTCCGATTTTTCGGCTGGCGATGCAATGATCAATCCAGAATTCACGAATTTCTTCATTTGGATGAGAAAGTGTCAAGCCGTCTGCTGCTTTTTCATGGGAAAATAGTGTCGGGTTAAAATCCAAACCAAGACCGTTTTCTTTAGCCCAATTCAACCAGTTTTCGAAGTGCTTTGGCTCAAGCTGATCGCGTTCGACTGCTTCTCCATTTGTTTCCGCATAAATGGCATGCAAATTGACCCGATGTTTCCCCGGAATAAGAGATAGCGCTTTTTTAAGATCCATGCGCAGCTCTTCCGGCGTAGTGGCTTTTCCTGGATAATTTCCCGTTATATCAATACCGCCAGATAATTCACTTTTGTTCACTTCAAATCCACCAATATCATCACCCTGCCAGCAATGAATCGAAATGGGCACTTTTTTCAGTGTCTCGAGTGCCGCATCAACATCAATTCCCCAATTCGCATACGCTTGTTTCGCTGTTTCGTACTGTTCTTTAATTGTCATATCGTCCCATCCTTTTAACGGATTGAATTGATTACACCATGATTCCTACTACCTTTTCACATATTCTTCACTTATCATAATGGGCAGTACATACTTAATCTATTATTTTTGGATAGATTGATTCCACCTATGACAAACCCTCCACTTAAAGCAACAAAATCCAAGAAAACAGGCAAAACCTATTCAGCGATTAAAAGCTCCAGGTACACCGCCGTCTACAGTGACCATGCAACCCGTTGTTTTGTCTGCTTTTGATGAAGCGAAAAACGCTATGGACTCAGCAATGTCTTCCGGGAATATGTTTACTAGCAATGTCGTACGTTTTTTGTAATGATCTTCAAGCTGGTCTGGTTCTATTCCGTATGCAGCGGCACGCTCTTGACGCCAACCCGATCCCCAAATGGAAGATCCTTGTAATACGGCGTCTGGCAAAACAGAATTAACACGGATTCCGAAATCCCCGCCTTCCACTGCAATGCATCGTGCTAGATGTGTTTCAAGTGCTTTGACTGAACTGTAAGCAGAAGCATTTTTTCCAGCGTAAACAGAGTTTTTCGATCCCACAAATACCATATTTCCTCCTGTTCCCTGTTGTTTCATTTGCTTAAAAGCTTCACGTGCTACAAGGAAATAGCCTGTCCCCAGTACATTCATGTTTAGGTTCCATTCTTTTAAGGTTGTTTCATCAAACGGGCTGGATGTGGCAAGGCCGGCATTGTTGACGATAATATCAATTCCCCCAAATGTAAGAGCTGATTTCTCAAAGGCATCCTGTACCTCCTCTTCACTGGTAACATCCATTTTAAAAGCTGCAGCACGTATCTCTCCGTATTCTTTATTGATTTCATCCGCAACTTTTTCAGCACCTTCAATATTTAAATCAGCTAGAACTACATGGGCACCTTCAGAAACTAAACGCCGTGCTGTTGCGCTGCCAATACCGCCCGCACCGCCTGTAATAAAGGCTACTTTGCGTGAGAACTCCGCTTCTGCCGGCGAAAGAGACAATTTATAAAGCTCAAGTGGCCAGTATTCAACGTTATATGACTCATTTTCACTGAGAGATACGAACTCGCCAAGTGCTGTTGCCCCTTTCATAACCGCAATCGCTCGATGGTAAAGTGCTCCACTCACGTTAGCCATGGCTACGTTTCTGCCTGTGTTGACCATTCCGACACCGGGAATCAAAATAACTCGTGGTGCCGCCTCAAACATCACATCGCCTTCGTTTTTATTGCGCTCGAAGTATTGCTTATATTCTTCCTTATATTGTTGAATACCCGTTTTAACTTTTTCCACCAAGGATTCAGTCCGTTCATTTTGAGGATCCCAGTTAATGAAAAGCGGCTTCATTTTTGTATGTACAAGGTGATCCGGGCAAGCGGCACCGACTTGTGATAAGGCTGCCGCATTTTTGCTATTCAAAAATTGCAGGACATCATCTGCATCGTCAAAGGTTAAAAGCATTTTTTTCTCCTCGCCCACAGCACCGCGGATAACCGGCATAATCGAAGCAAGTACCTTTTTGCGCTCTGCTTCAGGTAAAGAGTCAAATGCCTGTCCACCAAATGCAGCTTCTTCATGCTGGCGGCTTTTAATAAACTCTTCTGCTTCCGTTATGATCGAAATGGTTTTTTCATAGGCTTCTTTCGATGTTTCACCCCAAGTAACCAATCCGTGTTTTTCCATTAAAACAAGCTCGGCTTGCGGGTTATTTTTCACACCTTTTGCGATCATTTTAGACAAAGTGAAGCCAGGGCGCTCATATGGTACCCAGACAAAACGATCACCGAAAATTTCATTGGCGACTTCTTTTCCATTGTCTGCACAGCAAAGACTAATAATTGCATCTGGATGTGTGTGGTCAACATGTTTAAAGGGAAGGAAGGCATGAAGTAAAGTTTCAATCGACATACGTGGATGCTTACTGTCGATCATGCAGTGTGACAAATATTCAACCATATCTTTATCAGGCATTGCATCACGCTCGATTAAAGGGTGAATATCCGCTAGATTCAAACCTGTGAAATTGCCCGCTTTCATTGTAGCAAGGTCGGAACCGCTTCCTTTTACCCACATGACTTCAATTTCCCGGCCACGAAAATCCTTTTCCATTGTTTTCATGGATGTATTGCCCCCGCCCCAGTTGCAGACGGCTCGATCTGTACCGATTAAATTAGACCGATATACCAGTTCTTCTACTCCAGATGTTACTTTTGACGCTTCTTTATCATTCCATAAATTATTAACCATTTTGTTTTACCCCCGTTTATCTTTATTTGCGTTTGTTTTATTGTATAACACTTTTGTTTTCATTTGAAGAAGTTTTTTTAATTGTTTCCAATTTTACGAAAACAAGGAAAATCGTTGAGCGTGAAAGACAATGGATGTATCCGCATTTTCAACAATCCAAATCATTCTGCAAGGTAATATCATCTAAAAAATCACCATTTTCCTTAGATGAAGTCTGTAAAATAAACGTAAATACAACAAATGACCATGAATGTAAACACCATGTCCCTTCCATCTTAGAAAAAGAAAGATGCAAAACTTCCCAAAGACTTCGCAGGACATTTCCTACGGAAAGACTGCATTTTCACGGGTAAACAGGCAGCTAGATAAACTTCTTTCTAATCCAAATACCATCGATGCAATAATGCTTCTCAATCCTTTTTACTGAAATTAAGAGATACAGTGTTTTTAATCGAATTCCATTTGAAAAATCGGTGCTGTGGTTTTATTGAGGTTTTATTGAGGTTATATGAGTTACTGTTCAAATAAGAAATGGTCATGGGCTTTCACACCAAAAATGGGGTTAACCTTTTGATATTGTCTTTCGTTTTAGTACATTTGGAGCTTTTTTTTCTATTTAAAATCAAAGATTCACAAAAGAGTGGATTGGGTACAATATGAAATGAACTAGTAAACGTTATCGTAGTATTAGAAGTTTCGGGAGGAAGTTTATATGATTAATGAAAAAGTGGCTTTAATATTAGAAGATAAAATTAACGTTATTAAAAGTGATGAAACATCCATTTATTTAGTCGGCCCCATCAAATTACCCGTTAACTTAGAGGGAGAAACAATTATATTCCAATGGTATTGCTGGTTACGATGTGAGAATATGGCAGGTCATTTTTGTGGTGACGGCACTTATAATTTAGAAAAGATCATTGAAACTTTAGCCTCTTCCAACTTAGCGGAAATGCAGCAATCAAGTGTGTTACTGTATGGAGATTTCCAACATTCAGCTGAAGCCCTTATCCGGATGCATAGTATTTGTCATACTGGCGATATATTTGGCAGCAAACGCTGTGATTGTGGATTTCAATTAAAGCATGCTATGAAAATGATTGCGACTCAAGGATCCGGTGCTTTATTTTATTTAGCGAATCACGAAGGAAGAGGCATCGGATTATTTAGTAAAGCCATGGCTTATGTTCTGCAAGAAAAAGGATTGGATACGGTTGAAGCGAATTTGGAGCTTGGATTTGTGGATGATGCACGTAACTATGATGACGCCATTCGGGTGTTAAAAAAACTGCGCTCTAATCCAGTGACCCTTATCACCAACAATCCGAGAAAATTAGAAGCCCTTCAAAACTCAGGTGCCAATGTTGCAGGCAGAGTTCCGTTATGGGGAGATATTTCCGAGTTTAATGAAAAATATTTAAAAACTAAAGTGGTACGTTCCGGTCATTTAAAAGATAGTAAAAATGAATGACTGATTGTTTTATATGAAATTGTTTATACCCCTGAATAGGATTGAATTTTTGGAATAATCGTGGGATTTCTAGAATCGATGAATGTATTATCCTGTAAATATGCTTTTAAAAATCATTTGTCATGGAAATCAAATGTGTTATTAAAAGATTATTTGATAAAAAGGTAAAAAAGATTTCGATTCGACCAAACTATTTGTTGAAAAAAGGAATTTATTCCAAAAAACATATTCAATACTGAGTTTCTCACAATGTCATTCAATACAATTGCAGATTTTTGGATGAATAAAAAAAAGAGGGAATATCCCCCCTCTTTCTATATCATATGATGACCTTATCTTCATTATTTGCTTATGCTGCTCGATTCGTTTTGCAAAACACTATCATTCTTCCCGATGATATGGTCAAGCAGCATAACAATTAAACCGCAGCGACAATAGATATTATCTATTCCTAATGGATTACCGATAAGATACCAGACAGTTCGTAACTACTGCAAAGAGCATTCCCAATACTGCTCCTCGGCCACTGCTATATCTCGGGAAATAAATCATCAAAACAACAAAGACGGCTAGAGTGCTTCTTAATGCCATAGCAAAGGAGACCATGCTTAGTATATCTGGAGCAATAATCGCAAATGGAATGGGAATCAGCCCTATAACAATTGTGGCAGTCCTGGCAAATCGCAGTGATTTCTTGTCATTATTTCTTTATTAAAAATTGGATCGTAGAAATCTTTTAATAGAAGAGCAGCTGTAGTTAAATTACCAAAAAAATCCTTGATGTTTTTCCTAACCCTTCTCAGTTAATCTTGGATTTTTCCATTAATTACAACACACTTGCCATTTGTAGGTTGCTTTATCATCCTTCCATCCTTGATGTATACAATGTAAGTATTATTGACTTTAGCATCTAATCTTGCTAGGTCTCCCATTCCTGCTATGATATTTTTAACTGCTTCCCTCTTCAGGTTATTCATAACTTGCTTTTTCCATTGTTCCCGTTTGTTTTTTTGTATATTTTCATCAACCATCAGGATCCCATCCTTCTTGTTTGATTTATGTCTTTTCAATAATAGTGTATTATTTTTTTATCATCTTGTTACCCGTATGCTTTTCCTTATTAAGTTCTTTTATTTATAACATCACAGGTTACCGTAAAATGAAAACACATACGAGTATAAGGGATATAAATAAAATGGCTCGCGCTAGGATAACAAGAAAATACATAAAAACAGGATGCAACCGAACGTTGCACCCTGCCTGAAAAAGGGGTTTGCTTCATTTCGAATCAGCATAAATTCTCTGCGATAAACACCTCATCTACATTAGAGTAAGAACTGGTATCTGACTAGAGTTTACTATCCAAAGCAACCATCCCCTATATCTTAAAAGTTTCATCAACTTTCAAAGCATAAATGACAATTATTGAATGAGTTTTCTGCTTTTACGTGCAAGAGAACCATCTCCTTGCTCGAATCGATTTTTTAATGAAGCTACCTGTAGTTAAGTTAAACGTCTTTAACTAACACCTCATTTACTATATGATGTGAATCATACGTAATCAGTAGCCCCTTCTTCTTTATTTATAATGACCATCAGCCGCAAAAAAATAACTGGTTGTTTATGGATTTCGAGAATTGTTTAAAATCAATTTATAGCTATATAATGAAAAACTCATTAGTACTCTTTCTAACGAATTTCAACAAACAAAAAAGGTACTTAATGGTAAGTAAAAATCTTCGCAATCTCATCTTCGCAATCTCAATGACATAAAAATGTTTTGTTCCCTAACTATTCTTTTTAGCACATTAATTAGTGGTATTAAAGCTAAACTAAACAGACAAACTCTACACAATCTCGACTCTCGTCAGTTGAAATGGCGGGAAATGAGCAAAAATAAAAAGGCCGAAAGTAAGTTAGTTTTCACCGACTTTCTGGACAGGCCCCTTGCAGTCTTTACTTTATCATTAATATAGTAAGGACAAAGCGAATAACCTCGCTTTGTCCATCCCTCATAGCACTATGAAGAGTTGATTATTGCGCTTTCAAATTTGTAACGTCGTAGAGGAATCCATTGGATTCGACCAAAGTCATTTTGGCGTCAACGACTTCAAAAGTCAAATTTAGGCGGTCTAAATAATGTTCTTGTTCTCCGCCAGCTTGAGTAATTGGCACCATCACCTCTCCGTTGAATTCGTATTCGGGAGTTTCGATGACCTTGTGTGTATCTGCGCCGATTACCGCTGAAACTCCTGGAACCTGAGCCAACTTGTGGTCTTCAGTGTTTCCGGCATGCGAAAGGACAATATTAATGTCAGACTTTTCACTTACTTCAGGAAGCAACTCATTCAACGATTCAACCGGTTCGATGAAATCGAGGTCTGCAACATCATTCCAACCGCGAATTTCCGGCTTCATCAAAGTAAGGCCGATCATGCCGACTTTAAAATTGAAAGTGAAACTCTTCCAAGGTTTTACATTCTGAATGTGCTCAACTCTCCTTGACCCGCCTGAAACTCGCCACGCAGGAAGACATCCCCGCCATCGACGAGAAGCACATTCTCCTCTTCATTGCGCACATTTTCAATGATGGTGGCATACTTCGCAATAGAATTGTGATGAAGGGTTCCATCATCCAGATGACCATGAAAGTCATTCGTCTGGAGAATGGTGAGTTTAAACTTCTCTCCCTCCTTGAGCTTTTCCTCCGCATCTGCCGTAACGGCATTTGCGACAAAAGCGGCAGCCATCGCCAGCGAAAAGCAGCCCGTCAAAAATATCTTTCCCATTTTTTTCATACTATTTCCTCCAAGCAAATTGCTCTATTAAATTGTAAAACATGTTATTTAGTTTCCGGTCTTTTCGGATTTCTCAAGACCTACTAGTTTATTTATTTTGTCCAACGATTAATGTGGTTGTGCCGCCGGCAGCACCAGCACTCCAAGGTTTTTTTCCGTTTACAGGGTAATCCGAATTTGTCCCATTTTCATGGTTTCTTACAAGAATGGTTGTACCCTTCTCCCCTTTATAGGCAGCCATTCCATCGTGGGCAGAAGGGACAAGGTCACCATTAGGCATGACATCACCAGTTCGTGAAAGCATTTTGTAATGAAATCCCCTTGGCAGATAAGGATTTTGTCATAAAAAGACTGATGCAGAATATTAAAGCTTATTAATAGTTTGTAAATATAAGAGATACACTATGACAAACTAGTTAACCCGATTAATTCTACCCAAATCTAATAAAATTTTTGAAAGGGGTATCGGTTAAAGACATGCTATATAATTGATCTAGAAATATTCTAGTTGTAAACCTACTCCCACTTACTCGCATGTTTTGAATTACTGCCATTTTTCAGAATGTTAAATACTAATAATTTAAAAATATCCATCAGTCTCAAGCATATGCTCATATTTACATGCATGATATCTATTTAATTCGTATAATAGAATAAATAGGAATCAAAGTGAGTCTAATTTACAAAAAGAGGGAGCAGATTTGTTCTGTGGAACCAAAAGGCGAAGAAATAAACAGTTTAGCATTAAAAGTCAAAGAGATTATTCAATCTTCAGGATGTCAAAATGAAGATGTAATCTTTCTGTGCATTGGTTCAGATCGATCGGTTGGGGATTCATTGGGCCCTTTAGTCGGGACGATGCTAAAAGAACACACGGTGCCTTATCGTGTTTACGGTACCTTGGAAAATCCCGTTCATGCATTTAATTTAAAAGAAACGTTGAAAGAAATAAAAAAACAATTCAAAAGGCCTCTTATTTTTAGTGTGGATGCTTGTTTAGGGGATCAAAACCAGGTCGGTTATGTTTTCTTAAAGGATGGACCTCTTGTCCCAGGGAAAGCTTTAAAAAAAGTATTACCTGAAGTGGGAGACTATCATATTATAGGAATGGTAAATTATATAGATCCGCTCCCTACGATGCAATTTTTAAATGATACTCGTCTATACACGGTTATGAATTTGGCGAATAAAATCGTAAAAATCATTACTCAAGCGACCGGCGAGACTTCTAGACCTTATTAAAAGAATGGGCTGTCCCAAAAACCACTAATAATAATTGGTTTTGGCACAGCCCTAATTTTTTAAGTTCGGGAATTTATTTGATAACGTTACTTAAATAATAGCCCCTGTCAAGATAGCAGTAATAATAAGGACTAATGAACAAATTAGAGCCCATTTAAATGCATACCGCTGTAGTTCCCCGATATCTGTCTTTACCATCCCTACCAGTAAAAGAGTCGAGGCCACGAGTGGACTTAAGAAATGTACAGGCTGCCCCAGTACGGAAGCTCTGGCAATTTCTAAAGGACTCACCCCATAAGCTTCTCCTGCTTCGGCAAGAATTGGCAAAACACCAAAGTAGTAAGCATCATTTGATAAAACGAACGTAAATGGCATACTTGTGAATGCAACGACCATCGGTAAAAAAGAGCCTAAAGAATCCGGAATGATGGCCACTAATGAATTTGCAATGGCGTCTACCATTTTCGTTCCGGAAAAGATCCCTGTGAAAATACCAGCCGCAAATACTAATGTGACAACGGTTATAGCGTTTCCTGCATGTGACCCGATTCGCTCTTTTTGCTGTTCTAAATTAGGGTAATTAATGATCGAAGCAAGAACAAACCCGATTAGAAACAACACCGGTACCGGTACTAAGCCCATTACAAGTACGACCATGACTGTGAGCGTCAACAAAAGATTGACCCATATTAATTTAGGGCGCTTTAAATCGTCTTGTATGGCGGAAGCCACCGCTGCTTCAGCAAGAGCCCCTTTCATTTCAGGTGCAGATTTGATATAAACAACGCCAAGCCTTTTGCGCTCTTTTTTACCAAGTACATAAGCGGTAAAAAGAATAGCTGCTATTCCTGAGAATAGAGTTGGGATAATCGGGACAAAGAATTCATTTGCATCCAGACCTAATGATGCTATTGCTCTAGTTGCAGGTCCTCCCCAAGGAGTCATACCACTCATAATACTGACAGCCAGCATAGAAATAGTGGCAAGAATAAGTGGATTCATACCAAGTCGTAAGTAAAGGGGCAGCATGGCGGAAATCGTAATCATATGAGTCGTGGTACCATCACCATCTAAGGCAACGGTCATTGCGATTACTGCTGTTCCTACCGCTATTTTAACCGGATCCCCTTTTACGATTTTTAACATGGTTTTAATAAGTGGATCAAATAATCCAGCGTCAATCAGAACTCCGAAAAACAAAATAGCGAACAATAGCAAAGCGGCTGAAGGTGCGACAACCTTTATTCCATCGAGCATCATATCTCCGAGCTCTGGACCAAATCCGCCAATTAATGCGAAGATAATTGGAATGACTACAAGAGAATTAACAGGTGATAAACGTTTAGACATGATTAAATAAGTAAAGACAACGACCATTGAAATTCCAAGTAACGTAAGAATATTAATCCCTCCTATTAAAGAAACCGCTTACAAATCAGACGAGAAGTTTGAATAACTAAAAAATATTACATATTATTTCTGTTTCCCTGTTGCTTTATTTTCTATTTTTAGAATAGTTCATATCATCAAATAAGTGAAATACATATTTTTTGTACTTTTTCGAAAAAAAAACTTATAATCCATTTTATATTAAATTAAGAAATCCAAAAAGCACAATGAAATTGTCAATAATTTCATTGTGCTTTTTCGTTAAAGATTGGAATCTTTATTCAAGAAATCAATAAAGTTTTTCACAGTAGAGAGTTTTAATGAATCCTGGTTATACATTAACCATGTATTTCTTAACACCGGCTTCCCATTTTTGTAGGATAACCCGTATGTATGCAAATTATCTGAAGGCTGCAGGCATATTTCCGGCAGAATGGAAACACCAAGATCATTTTTGACCATCTCTTTGCACGTCTCCTGCCGATCCGTTTCCATAGTTACAAATGGTGGCTCTGGAAATCTATCATGCCACCAGCCATTTATTAAGTTTTTTAAAGAACTGTCGGTCTTATAATTTATGAATGGAAGTTCCGGCAAATTATCCAAGTCTACCTCTTTCTTAGAAATTAAACAAAGTCTTTCTTTATGCAGTAACGATTTGATTCCATACCATTCATAATTTCCACGCAGTATGCCTAATTGAACACTAGAGGAATCCAGAAGATGCATGATTTCAGTACTCCAGCCTGTATTCACATTAAATTGTACATGAGGATATTGTGTTGAAAACTTTTTCAATATTTCTGGTAGTTTATATTGGGCAAAGTTGCTGGAAACGCCAAGCCTTAACGTTCCTCTTACTTCATTTTTCATATTCAGCATATAATCTTTCGTTTTTTGCAACTTTTTCACCATTTCTTCCGCATAGCCCGCCAAATGTATCCCTTCTGAAGTGAACTCAATGCCTCCTTTTATTTTGAAAAATAGGTTTGTGCTAAATTCTTTTTCTAAATTTTTAAGCCGGTACGTTAGCGCCGGCTGCGATATATATAAACGCTCTGCGGCACGGCTAATATTTTTTTCTTCATATAGTACCCTTATCGCAATCCAATCTTTTTCGTCCACTTAACCATCTCCCGATTTTTGGATTATAAGTTTTTTTATCATTTTCACTTAAAAAATATGTATTTTACTTATGAACAAACATATCATACTATATTTTCAAAGGAACCGGTAGTGCTATAAATATTGATTTGAGAAAAGGTGGTTATACAATGAAAGTACCTGTAGTTGTAATGCGCGGCGGGACAAGTAAAGGTGTGTTCCTTAATTTTGAACATATGCCTTCGAATCCCTTACACTGGGAGGATTTCTTACTTGACGTGATGGGCAGTCCGGATCGGAGACAGATCGATGGTCTTGGAGGAGCGAATTCATTGACAAGTAAAGCAGCGATCATCAAAAAATCAGAATCACCGGAATTCGATGTGGAATATACATTTGCTCAGATCAGCATCGATAATCAAATGGTTGATTTTAAAGGAAATTGTGGAAATATTTCATCCGCTGTAGGACCTTACGCAATTGAGCAAGGATTAGTCCCTATACAAGAACCTGTTACAACAGTGAAAATTTTTAACGTGAATACACAAAAACTGATTATTGCAGAAGTTGAGGTTGAAAATGGACATGTGAAATCAGAAGGATGCTGCTCAATACCTGGGGTGCCTGGTAAAGGATCACCTATCTATCTTTCTTTTACTCGTGCAGAAGGAGCAGTTACAGGAAAACTTTTCCCTACAGGAAATCCGATTGACATGATTAAAACCAAGGATCGGCTAATTCAAGTTTCTATTATTGATGTTGCCAATCCACTCGTTTTTGTAAGGGCACAGGATATTGGTCTAAGGGGAACCGAATTACCCAATGATTATTCACAGGAAAAATTAAATGAACTGGAAGAAATCCGGTCAATTGCAGCTGAAATGTGTCAATTTTCCGATAAGAAATCAGCTACTGTCAAATCTCCTGCTGTACCTAAAATGACTCTAATTGCTCCTCCTATGGATTACGTCGATCTAAACGGATCTGAAAGAAAAGCGTCAGAGATGGATTTGATGATCCGAATGATGTCAATGCAAAAGCCCCATCAAGCGCTTGCCATTACAGGAGCCATCTGTGCAACAGCAGGGGCTTACTTACAGGAAACGGTTTTATCCGAGATGGTGAACATTAAACACGAAATTTTCCGATTAGCCCATCCTGCGGGGATAATGGAAACAAAGGTTGATTTCTTGGCAGGACACATACGTGCTATTAAAGTGGTACGCACAGCAAGAATCATTTTGGAGGGATACGTGTACACGAAAAAAAATTACGAGCATTCCTATCAATTAGCTTGATTTGAATTGATCTGCAAATTACAGCAAAAAATTTTCTATCACTTGGAGGCTTGTCAAATGTGGGTCATCACTATCTTTTTAAAGGAAAATATTAAAATATTTGAATTTGACACAGAAAAAGAAGCGAAAGAAATATTCAAAAATATGAAAGGCACTAAAATTCCCCAGATAAGCTAAACCCCCTATACAAATTAGGGTACAGGTACTGAAACCAAATTTGTATGGTTACTATAATATTTTAAAAAAGCTAATTACTACCCATCTTCTTGTTTAGAGAAAAAAACAATACACAAAATCACTACCCTTTTTCATGCTGAATTTTAGTATCGAGTGATAAACAGCAATATAACTGGTAAATCTTGATAAGTTAGAATGACTTCATAAGCGTTAATGCCTGATCCTTTCAAGCTGGTGCTGAACTCGAAAAGCTAGTACTGAAGAACCTTATTGTCTGGCCATCAGGACGCTTAAAGCTATACAATCACTCCATCTGAAAAAACTCCAATAGATAAACTGTTACTAAGTTTGACCTTTTATATTCCTATATTATATGAGTTTTAGTCAAAGAATAAAGACTATTAATATGTTAAAATACCAAACAGCCAAGGACTTTTTTAAGCCTTGGCTATTTTTCATTCTTCTACTTCACGTATCTCCATTATTTTTTGGACACATTCTTATCTAATAAACCAAGGAAAAGACTCAGTGATTATTGATCGGTTCAACCTTTTCTTGAGTATAGCGTGCTGCGGATGAGCCAGCTAATTTTCCAAAGACTGCTCCAGACATTAACCCGGATCCACCAGGATAGTTTTCATAAAAAATCCCCCCAATCATTTCACCAGCCGCAAAGAGACCTTTTATCGGTTGTTGTTCTTTGTCTAATACATGACCCGTTGCATCTACATGCAAACCACCGAACGAGAACGTAATTCCGCACGTTACAGGGAAAGCGTAGAATGGACCTTGCTCAATTCGAAGTGCCCAGTTGGATTTAGGAGGGGTAATTCCTTTCGTTCCTTTGCCATCTTTCTCTGCGGGTCTATACTCGCCATCTTGTACCGCACTGTTATACTCTTCGATCGTTTTAAGAAATTGTGTTTGATTGACCGGCAGTAAATTAGCCAACTCTCCAAGCGTATCTGCTTTATAAAAAGTCGCTTCTTCAAGATCATATTCTTTACGCAGCATTGGGCGTACCTGTGCATCATAAATTTGATATGCCACATGTCCAGGCTGTTTTAAAACCTCACGGCCGTATTTGGCATAAGTGTAATTTCGCAAATCTGCTCCTTCATCAACAAACCGTTTTCCTTCATTATTAAGCATGACGCTGTACGGATAAGAATGCTTTTTAAAAATATCCCCCGGCTTCGTGAAATCCCCTACTTTTGGCGCATTATAATCTGTACCAATAGAATGACATCCAGACCACTGCCCAAATTTTTGAGCCCCTACTGCCATAGCCATGGAAATGCCGTCTCCTGTGTTGAACTCGGTTCCACGAACAATAGCCGCTTCCCATTCTTCACCAATATTTTCACTTCTCATTTTCTTATTGGCTTCAAAGCCGCCACAAGCCAAAATCACACCGGATGTCTGAACCGTCACCATTGTATGATCCTTCTCAACTACGACACCGGTTATTGTGTTATGCTCTGATACGAGTTCCACAGCACGTGAATCGTACCAAACGTCGATGCCAATTTCTTCTGTCCGCGCAAAGAGCTGTCTCATTAAGCCAACGCCTTTCTCCTCCGTTTTGATAGGCAGTCCTCCCCAGAAATTGCGCTTGCCAGCTTGTACGAAAGATTGATTTTCATAATTCAATTCAAATTTTATTCCCTGATCACGCATCCACGCAATTGTTTCATACGATCTAGAAACCAGCTGTTTTGCTAACTCAGGATTACTTTGTCCACCTGTTACTCGCATTAGATCATTGTAATAGTCGGATTCCCTGTATTCAGGCATTACAATTAACTCGGATTCTTCATCTGTTAATTCAGGTATTATATTTCTGATTGCGTCTAAATTATTGTATGCCACACGAATGGCTCCATCCGTGAAGAAAGAGTTCCCTCCACGCTTTTCCACAGGTCCCCGTTCTAATACAAGAACTCTAGCACCTCCCTCTTTTGCTGAGATTGCGGCACATAAAGCTGCGTTTCCTGCCCCTACTACAACTACATCATAATTTTGTGTATTTGACATTTTTACCCCTCCTGTTAAGTAGTGATAACGCTTCATGTAAATAATAAGTGAAAATAATGAATAAAAATAATATTGTTTTTTTATTCATTGCCATAGAAAAATTTTATGAAAGGATCCTGGAAAGGCAAAACTATAGTGAGTCTATTGATTTACATAAAAAGATAGATTTCTTTTTTCATTAGTTGTATTATACTTTTAGAAATCAAATAAATTATCATTATTTTTAATTACCCATAAATTTTTTTTATGGTTAAAGGAGAAAAATTTTATGGATGAAAAAGACTGGCTTATATTAATTACTCTTTACGAAGAAAGAAATATAACAAAGGCGGCACAACGACTATTTATTTCTCAGCCAGCTTTATCCTATCGAATAAAACAGCTGGAAAAAGAGTTCAAAACAAATTTAATCTCTAGAGGCAAAAGAGGTGTCGAGTTTACAGTTGAAGGGGAATACCTCGTTCAATATTCGAAAAATATGCGTAAGCAATTAGGAGCAGCAAAAGAACATATTTCAAATTTGGATAAAAAAGTAAAAGGAACTTTGCGATTAGGTGTATCTGGCTTGTTTGCCCGATATAAACTACCAGTATTATTAAAAGAATTTCTAACCCTATATCCAGAGGTTGAAATCAGTTTGAAAACTGGATGGAGTTCTCAAATTCATCAGATGCTTCAAAAAGAAGAAGCACACCTCGGGATCGTTAGAGGTCCTTACAAATGGCAGGAAAATAAAGTGTTGTTTCAAGAAGAAAAGATTTGTATTGCCTCCAGTAAAAAAATTGAATTAAAAGAACTTCCTTTTCTTCCTAGAGTAAATTATCAGACAGACCAATCGTTAAGAAATACTATTGAAAACTGGTGGCAGGAAACATTTGCGTTACCACCTAAGATTTCAATGGAGGTAGATCGGATTGAAACATGTAAGGAACTGGTACTTAATGGTTTAGGATATGCCATTTTACCAGAAATCTGTATTAAAAATGATGAACCACTGTATACTTTCCCCATTGTATTAAGCGATAATAGCTATTTGCTTAGAGAAACTTGGGTATTTTATCGGGATGTGACTATGGATTTGGCACAAGTAAAAGCATTTATTGATTTTCTTAATGATTCTAAACAATGAAACAAGACGAAACGAAGTAAAACTAATAAAAAGGAAGAGAATTAATATGAAAAAGTGGGATTTAAATCATGCAAGCAAGACAATCCAATTTTCGGCTGCACTTCTAACGGCTTATATTGGAGGCGGCCTTTTCTCTCTTATCAGGTTTCCAATCCCCTGGCTTCTTGGTCCAATGGCAGCCTTATTAATTGCATCACGTTTCAAAAACGTTAAATTAATTTGGCCCGTTTCGATGAGAAATACTGGATTAATTATTGTAGGTTATTCAATAGGCATCTCCTTTACCAAGAGCTCACTGTCTGATATGATTAGTCACCTTCCCTCAATGTTGATCCTTACAACCTTAATTGTCCTTGTGTGTGCATGTTCTGCTTTTGTTATGTCAAAATATTCCGGCATTGACTATCCTACCTCCTTAACGAGTAGTATTCCTGGAGGTTTGTCACAAATCGTTGTGTTTGCAGAAGATATGAAAGGCATTGATATTACTACAGTAACCTTTTTCCATGTTACAAGAGTGATAATGGTTGTTTTCTTAGTCCCCCTTTTAATTATCAGTCCCATTTTTGCAGCGAATAGTACCAATGATTCCTCTAAAATAACGGATAACGTTATTCCAGAATGGAGTGATTTATTTCCTCTTATCTTTCTGTTCGCCCTTATTAGTTTTCTGGCAGCAAGAATAGGTAAAATATTCAAATTACCAGCTCCTTACTTTTTAGGACCAGTAATCGTTACTGCTGCAATAGGTCTTTTAGGTTTGCAGGGACCACCACTTCCTCCTACACTTCTTGATATATCTCAATTTATGGTTGGCGGTTATATCGGGTTACTATTAAAACCGGAGCAACTTGATAACAAAAGAAAAACCTTATTATTGGCTTTGATGAACGGACTAATTTTGATCTGCGCAACAATGTTTTTTAGTTTTCTACTGACCCAGTATTATGATTTATCGACTATTACGGGTTTTTTAAGTTTAGCCCCTGGTGGAATGGATCAAATGGGAATCATTGCACAAGAAGTAAATGCTGATGTATCTACTGTTACCAGCTATCAACTATTTCGGATGGCTTTTATTTATGCCGCAGTGCCTCCATTACTAAAATTGGTATTAAAAATAAGTTTAAGAAGAAAAGACAAGAACAGTAATGTAAAACTAAATGTTAAATAAAAAAAGGAGGAAGCTTTGCTCAAGGACAATGAAAAAGTCTGATTTATAAAGAAAAGAAGGTTATCTTACACAAAATTTAGATGATGACCTTCTTTTTTGTTACTAAAAGCAGCATTAAATATTAAAAAAATTTCGTTTTTTGAATCACTTATCCTATGGCTTTATTTGCTCTCCTCCCCATTCTTTTTTAAAGAATAAATTATTTTGATACCAATACAAAAAAAATATGTATTTAACTTATTGTCCTCTCTGTATTACCTTTAATAAAGAAAAGCGCACAAGCATAGTGTAAAACTTATTAATCTACCAGTTATCTTTTCCGAAAAATCACAAAATTATTTCTAGTCACCCAGAGATCATTTGAAAGCGCATTCAAAGTATGGGAGGGGATTTAATAATGTTTCTTACAATTTTAGGCATCTCCATGGTTACCGTCTTTACCTATTTAATTATGTCCAAACGTTTATCACCCATTGTTGCTTTAACTTTAGTACCGATCGTTTTTGCAGTAGTTGGTGGTTTTGGAAGTAAAATTGGCATTATGATGATGGAAGGCATTAAGCTAGTCGCTCCTTCTGCAGCTCTATTATTATTCGCCATATTGTTTTTTGGCATTATGATAGACACGGGCTTATTTGACCCACTTATCAAAAAGTTATTAGAAGTTGTCAAAGGTGATCCTGTCAAAATTTCAATAGGTACCACAATTCTTGCTTTACTCGTGGCCCTAGATGGAGACGGTACAACAACGTATATCATTACTGTTTCAGCTATGTATCCACTTTATAAACGAATCGGTATGAATCCATTGGTTTTAGCCACAGTAGCCATGCTAGCTTTAAGTGTTATGAGTGGCATGACCCCCTGGGGCGGCCCTGCTACCCGAGCAATAGCAGTATTGGGACTTGATGCATCCGAATTTTTTGTTCCACTAATTCCTACCATGATCGGCGGTGCTATTTGGGTTATTTTCGTGGCATTTATTTTAGGGAAAAAAGAACGTAAACGATTGGGTGTAATACACATAGAAGAGTTAAAAAATGAAATAGCTGCTACTGTAGAAAATGAAGCCATTGATGCATTTCCTCATATTGACATTAAACGCCCTCGTTTTTTGTGGGCTAACTTATTAATTGTGGTAGGCATTATGGTCATCCTCATTATGGGATTAGTACCTTCCCCTATTTTATTTTTGGTCGGTTTCGCTGTTGCATTATTGATTAACTACCCTAATCTGGAAATGCAAAAAAGACGTATCTTAGCACATTCTGGAAATGCTTTAATTGTTGTTCTACTAGTTTTTGCAGCTGGAGTATTTGCAGGAATCTTTTCCGGTACAAAAATGGTTGATGCTATTGCTAATGGACTGGTTGCGATGATACCAGCTTCATTAGGACAGTTTTTCCCTGTCATTGTTGGCATTACAAGTATGCCATTCACTTTCGTTTTATCGAATGATGCCTATTATTTTGGAGTTCTCCCTATTCTTGCAGAGGCAGCTTCAGCCTATGGCATTAGTCCGTTAGAAATTGCTCGCGCTTCTATATTGGGACAACCCGCTCATCTAATGAGTCCGCTTGTCGCTTCAACCATTCTATTAGTTGGCATGGTTGATAAAGACCTTGGAGAATATCAAAAATTTGCATACAAATGGGCCATCTTGACATCGTTAACCTTAACAGTGTTAGCTATAATTAGCGGCGCTATTTCTTTTTTGTAAATTATAAAAGTCCTTGTTTACTTGTTTGCTAGTAAACATCCGCAGGATCCTTTCCAAAAACAACTACTAAGGACTTCTGATCAATTTCATAATGATGAGGACCTAACAACTCTTGAAAGAAAGACTCAGCGGCATATAATTAACAGATTATCACATATACTTCACTTAGTACTCTAATATCCCATTTGAAAGACAATGAAGAAGAAGTTGAAATTAAGCTGGTCTTAAAAATGTTGCGTCTGATAAAGTTTTGGTTATTACAAAAAATATATTCTTATTTTGTTATGAAACTGCCCTGATAGTTGCATAAAGTAAAAAGCTGCTCTAAAGACAGCTTCAATCTTATTAATTGCTCTCAAATCATAACCAATTGTATTTGAACTATACCGTAAATAACTCTTTCAAAAGCTAAAAGCAGTTGTATTTCTTAGATGAAATCAACTGCTTTCATTGTGTTTTTTGTTCCCTATATGTAAACCTCTAAAGGTTAAGGCTTTTATGGAATCATTACTTAATAAATCCATTGAGAAATTGATATAACTCTTCTAATTCACTTTCTTTTGCCACAATACAGTTAGGGTATTGTTTTATCTCTGCTACGCTGGATAATTTAAAATCATTGGGAGTCGGGAGTCCAGAAGCACAAATCATTAAAAAGTCAGCAAAGTGAATTAACCCAGTCACTGCTGACGTTTTTATGGTCATTTGCCCCATTGCTCGCCCTGCAAACAAACCCTTCATTGCACTTTTTCCACCTGTTCTTTCTATTACTATTCTACTTTCGTCTATTATTACTTTTGTTCCTGATTTTAAATCAAAAGTTTTCATCTTCTTAACCTCCTACTTTTCCTTTAATATTACAACATCTTTATATGGAAATGGCTTATATATGTCATTTGCTTGAAAATGATCTTCAACTAACCTGCCCAGTTTTTTGAATAAGGAAAAGGTAGCCGCAACAACCCTAGTTAAAGTGTTATTATAAGGATTCATCAACAAGTTCTTTTTGGCAATTTGGGAAATATTTTTATTTCATCATAAACTTACTCTAATTTTACACATTATACATCTAATGTTAATTAAAGTGTGAGGGAATCGAATATACAAAAAAAGAATAAATGGTTTTTGTCCCTAAATAGAAATATAATTTAGTAGATATATGATAAGTAAGTATGAAAAGGTGGAGTTTTATTGGATATTTTATGGTGGGGGTTAACGATCGTCTTATTCGCTTTAAGTTTTGTAGGAATTGTCTATCCTATTATTCCTTCGGTTGTTGCTATTTGGGGAGGATTTGCAGTTTATCAATTCCTCATTAATTCTGATGAGTTATCGTTATGGTTCTGGATCAGTATGGTTGTGTTGAGCGGTGTATTAATCGCGGCCGACATTATCGCAAATAGTTATTTTGTTAAAAAGTATGGGGGGTCAAAAACATCCGAGACAATAGCAGCTATTGCCACGATTGTTGGTTCATTTGTCTTTCCTCCTTTTGGAATAATTCTCGTACCATTTTTAGCAGTCCTCGTTTCGGAATTAATCATTCAAAAAGATATAATGAAGGCTACTAAAGTTGGGTTTGCAACTATCATCGGTTTTTTAGGCGGCAGCTTAGCCAAAGTATTAATTCAATTATTGATGATTGTTTGGTTTATTTTAGCGGTAATTTTTTAATTATTTGTCAACGGCCACAATAAGAAAAAGCTGACTTTCAACAGTCAGCTTTTTCTATTAACAGAAGTCCCATTTACATATCTGGTACAGATAATAAGAAAAAAAGTGATGGAGGAAAAGGAACTATTATTGTGGCCTATTGTGAACAATTCTTTAACGATGGAACTCTTTTTAGAATTCTAATATAATTTTCACAACTGCTTCCTTCCGTGTCAAAACTCAAGACATTATCCCCACCCACGTTTTCACAGCCGTCGCTAAAATCAATAGTGCCAGTATGACTTGCAGGACTTTTACATTCATTTTTTTACCGGCCATCGCCCCAAGCGGAGATGCCATCAAACTAGCAACAACCATGATTAATGCCGGATAGTAATCAACTTGTCCCGTTGAGATTTTCCCTACTGTTGCACCAATGGATGAAATGAAAGTGATGGCTAATGAAGACGCAATCGTTATCCTGGTTGGAATTCTTAAAACGATAAGCATGATGGGCACTAATAGAAAGCCCCCTCCGGCACCGACTATACCCCCACCTAAACCAACGATTAAGGCAAGGATGGCCGCAATCCATTTGTTGAAGGTAACTTGATCCAAAGGAATGTCATCTATCCCTTTCTTCGGTATGAACATCATGACAGCCGCGATTAACGCCAAAACGCCATAGACGATATTCACTCCGTTTTCCGACATCGATTGTGATCCAAAACTTCCAACCACGCTTCCGATTAACACACTGATCCCCATATAGAGAATAAGCGTTTTATTTAAATGTCCGCTTTTACGATAGCTCCATATACCTCCGATGGAAGCGAATAAGACTTGTATAGCACTTATTCCTGTCACATCATGTGCACTAAATGCCGCTAAACCAAAGATTGGGGGAATAAACAGCAGCATTGGATAATTTATTATCGAGCCGCCGATGCCGAGCATCCCTGAAACGTATGAACCTATAAAACCAATCAAAAAGATGGTCATGATAAAGGTGATTTCCATTGTAAGTGCCTCCCTTAAAAGAAGGGAACCCTATTGGTTCCCTTCCCTTTATCAGCCTTTTCTGATCCAAAATTTCAGTATATCATTTCCTTCTGCCATTTCCACCAGTTCATGGCCGCCAGATCTTGACCAAGCCGTTAAGTCGGCTTTAGCTCCTTTATCGGTTACATGTATTTCCAGCACTTGCCCAGTTTGCAAATCATTCATCGCTTGTTTCGTTTTTACAATCGGCATTGGACATGCAAGTCCTTTAGCGTCTAACACTTTATCTGAATTCATATTTCTTCTCTCCTATTTTCTTGGATTCTATTTTTACCAGTATTAGCGAACCGCACAACGATTGGGTCCAATTTCCATTTCCCGTTGTTTTTCATCATCAGGCTCGATTTTCCCCATATTGGTTTCGCGAATTTCTTGATAAGCATTTGGTTGAGGCGGTAAATTACCTGTTACCATCTCTCTGAATTCCGTTTCATCTACAATGTTCAATCCATGATTGTCAGCAAACAGCGCACCTAACTTTTTAGCGACACTTCCGTCTTCATTCAATTCATCGATGATCATGAAATGTGATGGCAATACAATTAACTCGTCTGATAATTTTCTATAACGTGTATAAAGTGTTTCTCTCAAGTCCCCTGCCCAATCCTCAGCCAATCCAGCTAGGTCCGGTCTGCCAATGGAATCAATGAATAGTATATCCCCGGAAAGCAAGTATTTTTGATCGACCACAAATGAAGTGGATCCAATGGTATGGCCCGGGGAGTATAATACTTGGATATCAATCGCTGTATGACCGATCGTTATCACTTTACCGCTTTCTAATGGCTGATATTCAAAGGTTACTTCAGCCGCATCTTTTGGCGGCAGCCAGTAGGCTGCATTTATTACTTCCGCTATTCGTCTTCCACCTGATATATGATCGGCATGTAAGTGCGTATCCAGAACATGTGTAATTTTCACTCCGATACCATCGGCGAAATCAAGATAGGCATCTATCATTCTTGTAGAATCAATAACGGCTGCTTCACCATTGGAGGTGACCATGTAAGATAGACAGCCTTTACCAAGTCGAATAAATTGGTAAATTTCTCCACCGTTAGTCAATTCGCCGACCCTCACTGGTTCCAAGTGTTCACTCCATGCTTTCATGCCGCCCTTTAAATAAGAAACATCCAATCCAGCTTCAGATAGCATTTCAGCTACCATAACAGATGAGCCTTCCTTTGCACATACCACCAGGATTTCTTTATTGGCCGGGAGTTGATCGAGGATTTCTTCCACGCCATCCAGTAGATCAAAGTAAGGGATATTAAGGAATTCAAAGTTCTGACCTTCAATTTTCCAATCATTAAAATCACTTTCATTTCGAACATCCAAAATAAATAAGTCTGTTTTATTAATTACTTTCTTTGAAACTTCAGCGGCTGTCATTTGCTTAAATGCCATCTTTTATACCCCCTATAGTATTTAAAATTTCAAAAATTTTTACCTTCATTAGAAGGTAACATGTCATTTGCATTTCCTGTGCCATAGTAACTAATTCCGGAATGGAAGGAACATTAGCCTTTTAAAGCCTTCGGCAAAATGCTCCTTACCTTCAGGCAGTGGAAGTTGTCCATTCACATCTTTATGAATTAAGTTCAAGCCTTCAAAAGTAAAGAAAATGGCCACTTCTTGATCTGTTGCTGCCGCTGCCTTTGCGATGTTAAACACTTTATATGCTTCAAATACACCACCATTACTTGCGATTATAGCTACTTTGTTAGTCATAATATATTCCTGCATTTTTAGAGTAACCTTTATTCATTAACGGATTTTTGTGAAGGACCGTTCCATTGGCTCATGCCAGGTACAACATTGAAAACCTGTTCAAATCCAGCCGCCGTCAGTTTTTGTGCAGTAAGATCACTTCGGCTTCCAGTACGGCAAATCACGAAAATCTCTGACTCTTTATCCAGTTCACCCATACGTTGTTCCAATTCACCCATTGGAAGGGATTTAGCTGCTGGAATATGATTAAAAGCGTACTCTGCGGATTCTCGTACATCCAGAAGGATCATATTTCGATTTTCTTCCATTACTTGAAGAAGTTCTTCATTTGAAATGACTTTTTCATGCTTCTTCACTTCTGTTTCTTCTCCACTTGCTTTCCGAAGATAATGTTTTAGTGTGGTTCCTTCTTCAACCGTACCCAAATATTGATGACCTGTACTTTCCGCCCAGGCTTTCATATCTGCAGTCGACCCTTTATCAGTCGCTTGAACTTCCAGTACTTCCCCTGCTTCCAGGCCATTCATGGCTTTTTTCGTTTTTACGATTGGCATGGGACATGCTAAACCTTTAGCATCCAAAACGGAATTTGTTTTAATCATTTTATTTCCTCCTTGCTTCCTCAATAGGGATGGGGGTATATCCGGGTTTAAAATTATTCTGTGGGACCTTCCCATCCTTTCATACCACCCACCATGTTCAACACTTTATATCCATGATTCTCAAGAATCTGTGCGGCCCTTGAACTTCTGCCCCCTGACCGGCAGACCATGATATATTCTTTTGATTTATCCAGATCCTGCATTCTAAATTCCACTAGACCCAACGGGATATTCAAAGCATTTGGTATTTTCCCTGCCTTTACTTCCTCCACCTCCCGCACATCAATAATGTGGACTGGCGAGTTTCCCTTCAACAATGCACTCACTTCATTCGGTAAAATTTCTTTCATCTTTTTAAGATCCTCCTTTTATTCGCGCCAAGAACTCATGCCGCCTTTTACGTTGGTGATTTCTTTAAATCCTAATTTTTTCAATCCTTTACTTGCATTACTGCTCCGCATCCCGCTTTGGCAGATCACAACCACTTCTTTATCTTTAGAAAGTTCTTGTGCCCTTTTGCCAAGTTCGCTTAAAGGTATATTTTTAAAGTCCTTAATATGATTGCCCCGATATTCATTAGGAGTACGGACATCAATGAATTGTTTACTTCCTTTGTTACTCAGCTCAGCTTTTAACTCAGTCGCATTTATATTTTTTATCCCCTTTGCCGGGACAAATCGCTGATATAAAAACCAAACGATGAAACCTAAAATTATGAGATTGAATATAGTTCCCATTTGAAATCATCCCTCCAGTACCCCAAATTATATAAATAAGTTTACATTTCCATCCTCTGCTTCAGCTAAATAAGCCGCAACACCTGCATACTCAATTCCATCCATTAATTCCTCTTGCTGCAAACCCAATAAATCCATTGTCATCGTACAGGCTATTAGTTTGATTTCCTGTTCTTGGGCCAACTCAATTAAATTTGGGAGTGACATGGCGTTATGCTTTTTCATCACATGTTTGATCATTTTAGGACCCATCCCAGCAAAGTTCATATTGGATAGACCCATTTTATCTGAACCACGCGGCATCATTTTTGCAAACATTTTTTCCAGAAATCCTTTTTTTAATGAAACCGGCTCATCCTTTCTTAAGGCATTCAATCCCCAGAATGTATGGAAGATGGTCACTTCATGATCGTAAGCCGCCGCCCCATTTGCAATGATATATGCAGCCATTGCCTTATCATAATCACCACTAAATAATATGATCGTCGTTCTTTTCTTTTCAGTCATTATGTTTTCCCCCTGATGATATTTCATTTCTTTATTTCCATATACCCTACGGGGTATATATTATGCTAAAAAATATAGTTCGTCAACCTACTTCACTAAAAAAATGAATGGAATAGGTTTTTCTTTATTTAATTGGTCCCTGATTGATTGAAGTCAAAACTTCATTCACTTCGAATATTTTTCCATTAACCTTCTCGATACCGAACCCTTTTAACCGAGCTGTGTGCATAGTCAAGTACTTACATGCGGATTCCTTCGTTTCAAACAGATAAATGCCACCAGCTTCCTTTTCCTCATTATCTTCGGTCCAAATCTTCCAGATCAAGCCTTCTTCATCATTAATGCTTTTTGCTAAATCAGTAAATTCTTTTATCATTTCGTGGCCAAATGGTCCCTCCATTTTAAAATCCACTTGTAAAATATAAGGCATGAATAACACTCCTTTTTCTAAAGGTCAGGTCAAATTCTATTACCTGCTTTTTATCAGTAAATTAACCGCTTCCTTGACTAGATGATCAGTGCCTTCGCCTTTCACAACGTTTTCCCGAACGCATTGCTCAAGATTGGCACTTACGATAACACCCATGGTCCTATCGATGGCATTACGTGCAGCCGACAACTGAGTGACGATTTCCCTGCAATCCTTTCCCTGCTCCATCATTCCAAGTACACCTTTGATTTGTCCTTCAATCCGCTTCAAGCGATTAATGACACTTTTATCATACTCCATACTCTGCCCACCCTTCTATTTACAAATGCAATTACTAAACTCAACTGATTACCTTATTTCCTTTTCCGATTAAGAAGCGCAGCCCCCAGTTCATTTCCAATTTATCAGAAGCAATGACATGAATGTTTTCATGAGGGATTTCTTCATTAAAAGAATAGGCATAATGCATATCCAAAACCTCTTTATCAACATTCTCACGCTAATGAGCCCTAATACCCAATAATTTGCGTGCTTTATTCGTGGGTTTACGCATTTTACTCGTGAATTTGAGTGTTTTACTCGTGAGTTTGAGTGCTTTACTCGAGAGTTTGCACGTTTTACTCGTGAATTTGCACGTTTTACTCGTGAATTTGCGCATTTTACTCGTGAATTTGAGTGCTTTACTCGTTTTACTCGTGAGTTTATGCATTCTTAACTTGTGAGTTCATATTATACCTATAGGGGTATTATGTCAAGCCGTTTAATTCACACTTTTATAAAAAATTAAAAGCCACCATATACGGGAGCTTTCACCAATTTCTTCATTCTTCAATTATTTCAGCACAAAAAAATAAGAATGACCCATTCAAAACGTTCTTAAAAGTCCATGTAAGTTCTTGAAACTAGTTCGTACCTAAAAATGGCTTTTTCAGGAAAAAATGCCACCGTTCGTGAAAAAGTACTTATATGAACGATACTAATGCTTATATTCCCTGATAAAAGAGCTGCTGGCTATTGCCTAACAGCCCTTACTTATCATTTTTTATTTTGCGTCTCTAAAGATAGATGATTAAAGACAGTAGTTGAATCCCATACATTTAACCCTACACGCCCATTGTTAAAAGTAGTATCAGACTTTTCTAGGATCAGATTATCATCCAAATAAGTTTGGATCAGACTCCCTTTTGCTGTAACTTTTAATTTATATGTTTGATTAGGCGTAAGGACCATATGTTCTTCCTGCAGCACTTCAATCTTCCCATCTACAATTTTAAACAATTTCAACATATCATTACGTACATCCACTGTAGCTATATAACCATTTTCGGCTTTTTCATCTGCTCGGAATAAAAGAGCTCCAGCTCCCTCGTTTAATACCTTCACCTCGGTTTTGTATGTGAAATCACTTGCGGTTTGAGAGGCAACTAGAAAGCTGTCAGAATCGCTACGGCCTTGTTTCCCTTCCCTAGTGTCTCCCCATTCACCATTGATTGTAGTCCATCCAGATAGATTGGAAACAATCGGACTGCTTCCCCATATACTTTTTAATGTATACATATCAAGAGAGTGTATATGAGCAGTACCGCCAAGACTATAAAGTTCGACACCCTGATTCTCTGGTGATGAGAAAATTTGATCAGTTAACACTTGTTTCCCTTCATTAACAAACACTTCGATGGACGAACGATCTAGAAGAACTTTCAATTTCACTTTTCCATTTGTATTTTGTACGGGGGCTTCATGTATTTTTTTAACATTTGGACCAAAATCATATCCTGAATGGGTTCGGTCAATAAACACTGTTTCATTGCTAGGGTTGTATCCAATGGTCGTATATTGACCGTTACCATTTCTTACTTTAAAACCAACTTCACTTGCTTTATTTGCTGAAAACTCCGCTTCGATTTCTAACGTATCTCCCTTAACATTTTTCAAAAGATTTTTACCTGGGATAATAGATTGGTTGCTTAACTTAAGACCTTTATCTCGTAAGGTTATCAATTGTTGAACAGGTGTTTGTTTCAAGTGTAACCCCTTCTCTGTCTGCACTAACGATAATTCACGTGGAACAGTGGTTGAGCTTCTCCATGGGGAAGTTGGGGTGTCGTTCGCATATTGCCAGTTACTCATCCATCCCAACCATAATGGCTTGCCTTCATTCCCAGTATTACTCCATGTCACACCTGCATAAAAGTCTGCCCCATAATCCGTCCATAGAACCTTGTCTGACGAATTATTATTCGTGAATTTTTTTCCATCAAAGTCACCCACAAAGTATTGCATTCCTGAACCCCCGGCTGCTGCTCCATCATTTATACTTACAGACAACACCCACTTTTTCTTATTCGAACTCCCTTCAACCGGCACCTGAATTAATTCTGGACATTCCCACACTCCGTTATAAGATCCTTGTGTCCCTTCTGTCCATTCACCATTTATAAAGTCCCATTCTTTAATCAAGCCCTTTCGCTTACCTACGAATGGTGTATCAGCCTTAGTTGGATCATTGTCAACAACAATAGGCAGTGAACCCTGATTGTATACATGAAAATCGTCCACATTAATGTGTCCCCAACCTCCAGTTTTATTGTCCATCACTTTCATATAGACGGTCTCTCCAATATATTTTGAAGCATCCCATGTCACACGGCGATACTTTTCATCCTCTGCCCACTTGGTGTTTTCTGCACGAATTAATTCCTTATTATCAGAGGCGCGGACGAGCGCTACATAAAGGTTTTTATCATATCCGCCACCAATCAAGAAATTAATTTCGCCGCTTCCCCCCAGTGTAAAATAGGAAGATCGAATCGAACCGGTTGCATCATCCCCTTTTTCTGCTGTATATCCCCATAAATGATATTTATCCTGTTGTCCGAATGAACCACCCCAATAAGAAGTAGCGTTTGTAACATTTGCTGCCCCAAAAGCATCACCGTCAAGAACGTTCCATCCCTCTAGACTTCCTGACTCGAAATCAGGATTAGCAATATTTTGTTCCTTTGCCACAATGTAATTTTCTTTATTCACGTCTTGAAAGGTTACATTTGAATTACTTACAGATAAACCAAAATGCCCCCTCTCATACGTTGTATCAGACTGTTCTATGATTTCTTCATTATCTATTAATACCTTTATCTTGCTGCCATTAGTATAAACAGAAACAGCATACACTTGATTAGAATCAATACTTGTTGATTTTTCAGCTAACACAGTAGGTCTATCGTTTTCAATTTTTAAAAGACTAACCTTACCCTCCCCAGCATCCAATTGGGCAATGTATCCATCTTCACCGTTTTTGTCAGCTCTGAAAAGAAGTCCACCTCTCGCACTTTTTCCATTTAGTGAAACGTTCGCTCTATAGCCAAATTGATCACCAACCTGTGAAGATACGTAATTACCGTTTGTTTTAGAATTCCCTACCTTCCCTTCTAACGTACTTTCCCATTTTCCAGCAATAGCTTTCCAACTAAGGATATTTGTTTTGAAGTTTGTCGCATTTTTAAAGAAAACATTCCTAAAAACAGAAACAGCATTTCTATTATATAAACCAAAATTTCCACTTTCATAGGAATTATCAGTTATTTTTATAACCGGTTTGTTTCCTATAGAAATTTTTATTAAATCCTTTTTAGTTTCCACTCTCAACCTAATTGAATCTTCATCCATCACTTTAATTTTCTTTTCCTGAAGGACAATTTTCTTCCCATCAACCAATTTGCTTAAAGTCACGTTCCCGGATTTTGCATCCAATCCAGCAAGATAAGCATTTTTCAAGGAAGAATCAGAACGAAAGACCAGTTCACCTGAACCCTTTCGACCATTTTTTTCTCGTACACTTATATCCGCTTCATAAACAAAATCACTGCCTGTTTGTTTGGATAACACTGATCCATCCTTATCTAGGCTTGTGGCTTGCACCGATGTAGGATCAACACCAAATGAACTCCCGTAACTCCAATCCTTTAAATTGGGTGAAGTGTAAATCATAACATCGTTTTTAGCAGCAAGCGTCATCACCCACTTTTTTGATTGGTCATGCCAAAAAACCTTTGGATCTCGCCAATCAGAAATAGGAGGATTCGGCATCACCGGGTTCCCTTCATATTTTTTCCATGTTCTTCCTTTATCATTGCTATAAGCAAGACTTTGCACTTGCTTTGACCCATCAGCATGAGTAAAAATCGCCACCATTGCTTCTTTTCCAAATCCTGCAGTATTGTTATAATCGATTACTGCGCTTCCTGAGAATATCATTCCATTTTCATCTGGATATAGAGCAATAGGCAAATGCTCCCAGTGAACTAAGTCTTTACTGACTGCATGTCCCCAGTGCATAGGACCCCATTTAGAACTATAAGGATCGTTTTGATAAAAAAGGTGGTATTCCCCATCATAATAGACCATTCCATTCGGGTCATTCATCCAACTTGCTTCAGGTGAAAAATGAAATTGATTTCGGTTACTTTCACTATAATAATTTGAATCGGCTGCAAATGTCGGAACAACTAGGATTAATGCTAAAGTACAAATTACACCACATGCTAAAAGTTTTTCTATTGCTTTTTTCATCGGCCTCACACCTTTGCAATTTTGTTTTACTTTTACAATGATTGAGACTGACTTCTTAATCGGTCAATAAGGACAGCAGCAATGATCACACCGCCTTTAACAACGAGTTGCCAGTAATATCCAACATCCATTAACGTTAGTCCATTGCTAATTACACCCATTATTAAAACTCCTATAATGGTCCCTTGTATTCTCCCAACACCACCCGTTAAACTCGTGCCGCCTAATATTACTGCGGCAATAGCATCAAGTTCATACCCTAAACCTGCGGTTGGCTGTCCAGAAAATAATCGACCTGCCAGAACAACACCCGCAAGACCCGCTAATAGCCCGCTTAACGAATAAACTTTCATTAAAGTACGCTCTACTTTAATACCTGTAAGACGTGCCGCTTCCTCACTTCCACCAATTGCGTATACATGACGACCAAACATAGTATATTTCAAGACAAAGAACATACCAATATACACAATAACCATGATATAGATAGGAGTGGGGATTAAAAATAGCCGACCAGCTCCTAAAAATTTAAACAAATCTGACTCCACAACTATAGGGTAGCCACCGCTAATCACGTACGCAAGCCCTCTTACATATGTAAAACTTCCAAGGGTGACAATAAAGGCCGGTAATTTTGTTTTTGCTGTAAAAAATCCATTTACAAGTCCAAAGAATCCCCCCACTAATAGTCCAGCAGAGATTGACACCAACGGATGTACTCCCGCTTGGGAAATCATTACGGAAACAACACCTGATAAAGCAACAATGGCACCTACTGATAAATCAATTCCACCTGTTAAAATGACAAGCGTCATTCCAGCTGCCAGTACGCCATTTATGGACACTTGTTTAAGTACATTTAACAAGTTCGACATTTCCAAGAAATTTGGTGCAGTAAAAGCCAGCACAACACATAATAATACTAAAATAATGAGCATTCCTAAGCGATTCCAAATTTGTAGAGCTTCCTTTCCATATCGGGCTTTATCAGTGGTCACAACCGTTGTATTAGCTTTCATTTTCATTGCCCCCCTGTAGCAAAAAACATGATTTTTTCTTGAGTTGCTTCTTGCCTTGTTAAATGCTTTTGTAATTTACCTTCGTGCATTACTAGAATTCGATCACTAATTCCCAAAATTTCAGGCAGCTCGGAGGAAACTACTAACACTGCCAATCCAGCTTCAGCTAACTTTGATACAATTTTATGAATCTCTGTTTTTGCCCCAATGTCCACACCTCTAGTTGGTTCATCGAGAAGTAGCACCTTTGGACCAATCGAGAGCCACCGTGCGATGACAACCTTTTGCTGGTTTCCACCGCTTAAATTGGCAACAAGCTGTTCAGACGAAGAAACCTTTACTCCTAATTCTTTTATAAGGTAATCTGCTTTTTGATCAATTTCTTTCCAGTTCAATTTCCCAGCTTTGCGAAATTTTTTTAATTCATTCATAATAATATTTTCTTTGACATTCATGTTCAGAAACAATCCTTGCTCCTTTCGACTTTCCGGCACATGGGCAATTCCATGTCGGATTGCATCATTCGGAGAGGTAATATTCACTTTTTCTCCATTAACCAGAATTTCACCGCCTGTTTTTTGAGAAGCTCCAAAGATGGTCCGAATTAATTCGGTTCTGCCTGCCCCTACAAGACCAGCAAGTCCTACAATTTCTCCAGGATATATTTTAAACGAAACATTTTTCACAACCCTTTTATCAGATATTCCATTTATTTCAAGGGCGGGCTTCGTGTTCTCGACACGAGATGTAGCTACTTTTGTGTGCCTCTTAAAAAGGGAGTTTAATTCCCTTCCGACCATTAACTTTACAAGATGCTCAGGATTGGTATCCTTGATTGGTCCACTATTTATCCACTCGCCATCTCTTAGAACGGTATACCTGTTTGAAATCCGAAAAATTTCATCCATTCGATGAGAAATGTAAACAATAGCAACACCTTTCTTTTTTAAATCCTCAATAATCTCAAATAACTTTTCAATTTCTTTATCAGTTAACGACGCGGTCGGCTCATCCATAATTAACACGTCTGCTTTATATGAAAGAGCACGAGCAATTTCTACAACTTGTTGCTGTGCCACACTTAATGTGGATACTATCGTTTTGGGATTTAATTCAGATCCCATTGAATGTAAAATTTCTTTTGCTTTATGATGAACATCATTCCATTTCACCATGCCAAATTTATTTTCAGGAAATTTAGTACCCATTAAAATATTTTCACTTATTGTCAAATTTGGAGATAGCTTCAGTTCTTGATGAATCACACTAATTCCTTGTTTCTTCGCTTCCACTGGACCACTCCAAGTGACAGAATTATTCTTATATATGATGCTGCCACCATTTGCATCAGGCTGATAGATACCTGATAATATTTTAATAAGTGTAGATTTCCCTGCTCCATTCTCCCCCATTAATGCATGAACTTCCCCCTTATAGAGTTCAAGATTAATATTTTTTAAAACAGTTACTCCTGAAAATGTCTTACTGGTCCCTTTCATTTTCAGAATGGGAGAAGGAGAGTCAGATACCGAAACAACATCATTCTCAATTAATTGTACACTGTTCACATTATTGTCCCCCTTAATGAATTAATATCTTAAAAAAGATAAGACCTTCTAAGGAAGATCTTATTCAGCATCTCATTACCAACCTTTATAGTTGTTCACATTCTCTTGAGTAACTAATTCAACAGGAACTTTGACTAACTTGTCGACTTTCTTTCCATCCAACACATCTTTCCCAATTTCCAATGCTTTTTTCATCATCTCATCTGGATGCTGTGCAGAAGTAGCTGTAAAACTATTTTTCTCTTTTAAAGCTTCGACTGCTTCTGGAGCACCATCTACACCCACTATAAAAAATTCCTTCTCACGTTTTGCTTGTTCTTGAGCAATCTTTACTCCAAGTGCTTCAGGATCATTAATAGCAAAAATTGCATCAATAGAGCCTTTCGAATGTGCTTGCAAGATATTTTCTGTTGCAGATAACGCTTTTTCTCTATTTCCTTCTCCATTTTGTTTAGCAATCACCTTAATCTCTGATTTCTTAATCGCTTCTTCAAAACCATTAATACGATCTGTAACTGCAGATACCGGTGGTCCTTCAATTATTGCTATATTTCCTTTCCCTTTTAATTGTTTGATCATATACTCACCTGCAATTTTACCTGCTTGGTAATTATCAGATGTAACGACACTGTCCACTCCGCCTTCTGCAGCTACATCAACTGCAATAACCGGGATACCCGCTGATTTGGCTTGTTGTACTGCCGCAGCAATTCCTTTTGAATCGACTGCATTTAAAAGAATTAAATCAACTTCTTTTGTAATGAAATCTTCAATTTGAGAAGTTTGCTTCGCCAAATCATAGTCTGCACTCACCGTAATTAACTCAGCCCCCATTTCTTTTGTCGCTTCCTTCGCTCCTTTTGACATAGAAACAAAGAAAGGATTAGAGAGCGTTCCTAGTGTTAACCCTATTTTTAATTTTTGGTCACTTTTATTTTTTTCAACACTTCTCGCACTGCTTGATTGTGAATCTGATCCTGTATCAATTACGCTACAAGCAGTCAAAACAACCAGAAACAACATGATAATCAGAATAAATGACGATTTTAGATAAGTTTTCATAAAATCCTCCCGTTTTTTGAATTTCGCCTGTTATTGAGTTAAATTCTTAGTTAAAAAATGTATCACCTCCACACTATATATTTGGAATCGCTTTCATAATTGATCATTTATGATTTTTTTTGACCAACTATGATTATATATGACAATTTTATGAGAATCTTAAATAATTGTCAATGTTTTCTAAAGATTTAGAATTCTTTTAAAAATAATGTATTGCTCTGCTTAATCGTGTACAATTACGATGTACACTGTGATGGAGGTAGATTTTTTTGTACAGTGAAGAGAGAAAATTAAAAATTATTGATTTTATAACTAACTATTCTAGAGCCTCAGTCCAAGATTTAAGTGATTATCTAAAAGTATCGCAATCAACGATTCGAAGAGATTTGAAAGAACTTCAAAAAACTAACCAGATTCAAAGAACTCATGGGGGAGCTGTTTCTTTACAAGCCGTTAATTTTGAACCAAAGATTATGGATAAAGAAGTTGAATATGTACAAGAAAAAAAAGCCATCGCAAAAAAAGCTGTTGAATTTATTGACAATGGGGATACAATTCTTTTAGATGCTGGAACAACTACCCTGCCAATCCTCGAAGATCTTCAACAGTTTTCCCAGTTAACAATAGTCACCAATTCCATACTGATTATGAGAAATTTCAAACCCTCTGCAGGTATAGAAATATTGTTTTTAGGCGGAAGCCTGCGAAATGAAACGCTTGCATCGGTAGGACCGTTTGCTGAACACAACTTGGAAATGATCCGTGTGGACAAAGCTTTTGTGGCGATAAATGGTGTTCATTTAACTGAAGGTTTGACAACACCAAATTTAATTGAAGCTAGGATAAAAAAATTGATGATCCAGAATGCACAGCAAGTTATCCTATTAAGCGACTCTAGCAAAATGGGAAAGGTTTCTTTTGCAAAGGTTGCAGACTTGCAGGAAATTGACAAATTTATAGTGGATGATCGACTCCACCCTTCCTTTAAAAAATCAATGGAAGACCTTGGGGTTGAGGTTATTTCTGTTCAGACTCGACCTTGAAGCTATTTAACAGAAAAAACATTCCTTAATCTAAGAAGTAACTGACGTTTGACCCTTAGACAGTGATTGAAATTGAAAAAAATTCATTTTTATATCGAGTCATTTATCATAACGGCATAAATTAAGAAAAAAGATTTTTACAAAAGAAAATAGTCATTTTCTAAATATTTCTATCCATAAGGAAAAGAGCTTGCACAATTTGTTCTACCTGCGGCTGGAGTGTTTAACAAGTTACTCATAAGAGGAATTACAGACAAGGATTAAGTGATTTACAGAATTCTCATTTCATTATTAAAAAAGTGATAAATTTAATATCTTCCTATCGGTAGAATGGTTTGTTAAATAAAAATGAAAGCGTCTGCACATAACCCTGTCAAGTAGAGAAAAAAAAGAGTAGTTCAAGCTGCGGCCTTTTCTCGGTATTCAATCGGGGAAAGGCCGTATGGGGACGGGTGAATTTTAGAGAAATGTTAAAAATAACCTAAGTAGGAGGTGAGAAATTGAAAAAACAATATTTTGTTCAATTCTCAGACGATAGTATAAAAGATGATTTTGCCCTTCCGAAAGATATGTTTAAATCAATGGATGTCGGAATTAGAGACATAGATACGGACTTTCTTTATACATTGGTTCAAAATATGTTCAGCTTTCCTGTATTCTTTGTGCTGGAATCTGTGATTTTTGAACATATTGAAAAGATTATTTTGGAAAGGAATATCCCTTACTATAAGTTTGCTTCGGACGGTATTATTATCAAAATTGATTCGGTTGACACACTAGAAGTGATTTGTAGTAGTACGGTTGATTTAGTTTTAAATGGATTGAGCGTGTTTATTTTCTTTGGACAAGGACTTTCTGAAGGGAATTTAGTCCCAACAAGAAACTGGGATAAACCTATTGAATTTAAAAATCTAGATTTTGAAAAGGTCGATACATTTATTGATGTACACGAGGTTGGACTCACTATAGTTAGTAAGAATGACAAATACAACTCCCCTAAAAAAATTACACACTTTATATCAGAAGCCTACTCGCTTGATTTGGAGAACAGCGACATTTAATTAGCTTAAATAAGAACAAAATCAAGGACCTTGATTGAGGTCCTCAATTTATATTAGCTTATATCACAATATTATTTAACAGAGCCAAAATAAAAAGAGCGTTACCCCTTTGGTCAACGCTCTAAAATCGATTAACATACATGAATAACTAATACATGAACCTATTCGACTATGCCAAGCATAAATTTCAATATCAATCTTCATTCTCTTCTTCTTCATATAAATCGTGTTCACCAACATAAATTGGGCCGTTTGCATACAATTCTGATTGGCCATTCATACGGAACCGATAAACGGCTTGCTACACCTCTCCAAAAATTACTCGAATCGGTTTCAAAATCTTGAAACTCTTTTAATAGTTCTTTATATGACGCACCGTCAAATTGTATATTCATTTCCTGCAACCTCATGAAAGCCATATGTCTAATTTCAAGCTCTGCTGCCTTTTCCATTTCTTCTTCAGTTGCCACTTCGATAATGGTTCCTGGCGGGGGTAAAATAGCGTAGATATTATCTACTTCTTCTCCCATTTCTTGTGCGGGAATCATTTATTCCGAATCCGATTAAGCATAAAGTCAACTCCTAATGGTTTTCAACTATAAATAAAGAATTTGACATGTTCACTATTCTGAGTTTAGATGTTCCAATCTCCTTATAGGTTTTTTTTCGAATTAATACCTAATTTTAACATCTCTATACTTTTTAAGAATGTTATACAAAATCTATTAGACACTTTTTGTACCTTTCGACATTTATTTTCGAAATTAAATTAATGAACAGTACTACTATAATATGCTTGTTGAACTCCCTCAGTTTGAAGGGGTAGATATCGTCAAAGTATAAACTCGTTTAGGACATTCGAAACCTTGCATCACTTTAGAGCATTCCCCCCCATATGATGCCAAACCAAGATGATGAAGTGGCTGATATTTTCCACAACGCCCTTAAGAAGTCCCGTTAGCAAAATGCGTGCAAATCACTTTAGTTGATCTAAACGCATCCAGTAAGACAAAATAAAAAAGGCCCAAAACCCTGTTATACCAAGGATTTGAGCCTTTGGCAGTTGATGACCTGTGGGGGATTCGAACCCACGGCCCCTTCCCTGTCAATTTTCTAAACTATCTTTTATACAGTACTTTTGCATAAATAGATTCCAATAAGTCCAATAATTCAAGACCGCAATGTTTATTTGACTGTAATTGACATCACAAGTGGTGTTGGTGATTTTACAAAAAAACTAACGGAACCAGTATCATCTGATTCCGTTAGCAATATTTCATTTAATACGCCATTTTATCTGTGTTTTTTACTTGTAGGCGGGTAATCTATCTAAAATATTGAAGAAAATAATGGTCTTCCCCATTTGCGTACTTTTAGTTTGCAAATTCATAACCTAATAATAGATTACTATATTAACAAACATATAAAGCAAAAATTGGCGGGGAGTCCGGTTCAATACCGCCTTCACATTAGTCAATTAACTGCTTAGTATAAACTCTAACTTTTTGGGGGCACACCAGTTTAACGTCCTACTTCGCTTTTACCTTGAATTGGGACACTTCTACTGTTCCCTCATTCCATCAAAATTCTTTGACCCAAAGTTATCGAGCAATGCACGCACTTCATCTGTTGACTCTGTGCTCATTAATTGATTTCTTAATTCACTTGCCCCTCGAAACCCTCGGACATATATCTTAAAAAAGCGATGAAGAGCCTTGAACGGACGTAGCTCTAATTTTGAATATTTATCATGGAGATCCAGATGCAACCTTAAGAGATCAAGCAATTCATTACTACTATGATCTTTCGGCTGCTTTTCAAAGGCAAATGGATTATTGAAGATACCACGCCCAATCATAATCCCATCAATACCGTATTGATGAGCGAGCTTTAAGCCAGTTTGACGGTCAGGGATATCCCCATTGATCGTCAAGAGTGTATCTGGTGCCACCTGGTCACGAAGTTTCTTAATCTCCGGGATTAGTTCCCAATGAGCATCTACTTTGCTCATTTCCTTTTTTGTACGCAGATGAATGGAAAGATTAACAATATCTTGTTTCAATATGTGTGTTAGCCAGTCGTGCCATTCGTCTACATCCGTGAAACCAAGCCTTGTCTTTACACTTACGGGCAATCCTCCTGCTTTTGCTGCTTGTATTAAATCTGCTGCAACTTCTGGACGACGAATAAGGCCACTTCCCTTCCCATTCTGTGTCACATTAGGTACAGGACAGCCCATATTGATATCCACACCCCGATAGCCTAGTTTCGCCATACCAATACTCATTTGCCGAAAGTATTCAGGCTTATCCCCCCATATATGGGCTACAATCGGTTGTTCATCCTCTGTAAAAGTCAAACGCCCACGCACACTATGGATGCCCTCTGGGTGACAATAACTCTCCGTGTTTGTAAACTCTGTAAAAAACACATCAGGTCTGCCTGCTTCACTCACTACATGGCGAAAAACCACATCCGTCACATCTTCCATTGGTGCCAGTATAAAAAATGGTCGTGGTAAATCACGCCAAAAGTTATCTATCATATTCAAATTCAAATCCTCTCATTATGTGGGATACCAGGCCAACCCCTTATCCCAAAATTAAAAAGCAAAATGTCCCTGCTTCTTTTACACTTATACCATGCTTGGGCACTTTTTATCAAACTGAGGAAATGTTTATTTTCACGAAATCGGGGTTTGTATCGGAAATGTTTATTTTAACTTCACAATTTCTGTACACCCAAAATATCTCCTGCTGAGATCCACCCCATCAACGAGCATTCCACTGTTCGAATTAAAATAAAGTTTTGCTAAAAAAAACGGAAAAAAATTGAAGAACACTGGATTGACAAGGGGTTAACAGGAAAAAGCCCCCGAAATCGCAAAAGTATTTTTTGACGAAATCAGGGTCGGACTGGCAAATGTTCATTTTAACTAGCAAGAGAATTTTTTAATTAGACATCATCAATTCCAAATCCGTCACGACTTCTTTCATGTCCAGAGTGTATGTGGCAACAAACATGAGCTTGCTGTGAGTTTACTCCTTATAAAATTAATGCTACATGTTAATTATTCCTTAGACTAACTTCCAACCGGCCAAAATGATATAGGTCTAAATTTTTCGCCTAAACATATTTCTATTTCCACAGGAAGACTTTCGCCTTCCATTTTGTATTCACCAACAAATATATTACCACTTTTGTACGATGAATTAATATATGCAAGATAAAAATGATTAATTATTTTATCCCATCCCCAACTGTTAGGATACATTGTATGTTTCGTAGCGCACCCTGCCTAGTAATGGATAATTCCGTAGTATGACGTGATGCCTCTGATTTGGTCAAATATTATAAATAGAATATAAAAAGGATAAGTGCCATTATAACAAGTGCAACAGAAATAATTGAGAAGATAAATAAACGACTTGCGATTCCATTTTACTTTTCCAAGTTATGACTATTGAGGTTAATTTACTAAAACCTAGTTTTCTTTATTTAGTGTTGCAAATGTTCGAAATGGTTTTAACAATACGCAAGTACATAATTTCTAGTAGACAAAGCCAACATATAGGGAAAGAAATGAAGAAATCGAAATGGTCGAGGAGGGAATAATTTGAAGGCATCTGATTTGTTTATAAGATGTTTGGAGAATGAAGGGGTTCAGTATATTTTTGGGATACCTGGTGAGGAAAATACGGATCTTATTGATTCTCTAATAAGCTCTGATATTAAATTTATCTTGGTTCATCATGAACAAGCTGCAGCTTTTATGGCAGACATCTATGGCCGGCTAACTGGAAAGCCTGGCGTCTGCTTGGGTACATTGGGACCGGGTGCAACAAATTTATTGACAGGGATAGGAAGTGCTTATCTGGATTATTCCCCTGTTGTCGCGATTACAGGTCAGGCGGGCCTTGATCGAATTCATAAGGAGTCGCATCAATATGTGGACATTATTGGGGTTTTTAAGGAAGTAACGAAATGGAATCAACAAATTAAGGTGCCGCATACGATTCCGGAAATTATCCGTAAAGCATTTAAAACTGCAGTCATAGAAAAGCCGGGATCTGTTCATATCGAACTCCCCGAAGATGTGGCGATGATGGATACTGAGGGTGAACCTCTTCCCGTTACACCAATGCCAAGATCCCGCCCTGCCGAGGAAGAAATCAAAAAAGCCGTCGAATTAATAAATCGCGCAAAAAAACCTATTATTCTAGCTGGTAATGGCGTAGTCCGCGATGGAGCTGCTGAGTCCTTACGGAAATTTGCAGAAGAGAAGCAAATTCCCGTTGTGAATTCGTTCATGGCCAAAGGAGTTTTACCTTCCAACCATCCATTGACCCTTTTTACAGTAGGGATGCAAGCAAGGGATTATGTTCTATGCGGGTTTGATTTGGCCGACCTTATTATCACCGTCGGCTATGATTTCGTCGAGTATTTGCCAAAGTATTGGAACGATGAGGCAATGAATCCGATTATTCATATTGATGCTCGACCGGCTGAGGTTGATGCTTATTACCCTGTTCAAGCTGAATTGGTCGGGAACGTCACGGAGGGACTTGAAGCCTTGTCCACTGGTGTAGCAGAAAAGGAGCTTTGGCCTGAAGTGAAAAGGTTAAGGTCTCAAATCATAGAAAAATTTCATTCTTCGGATGATGTATCAGGAAGTCCTATCATCCCTCAGCGAATTATCGCCGATTTGAAAAGAGCGGAAAAGGGCAATGCCATTGTAATATCGGATGTGGGAGCCCATAAATTATGGATGGCCCGGATGTATCAGCCGGAAATGCCTAATCACACTATCATTTCTAATGGCTTTGCATCGATGGGAATTGCCATTCCCGGCGCAATTGCAGCCAAATTGGCAAAACCTGATAAACCTGTCATTGCGGTTACAGGGGATGGCGGATTTCTGATGAATGGGGTTGAATTAGCAACAGCAAAACGTCTAGGTCTTGCCTTCGTGATAGTCATTTTCCATGATTCAAAATACGGCCTGATTGAGTGGAAGCAATTGAATAAATTTGATCGGACGAATGCGATTGAATTTACAGACCCAGACTTTTTAAGCTTCGCAAAAAGTTTTGGTGTTAAAGGAGTAAAAGTAACCCACTCCGATGAATTGCTTCATGCATTAGAAGAAGCGATTTCGAGTCAGGAAATTGTCTTGATTGATGTGGATGTCGATTATTCGGAAAATGTAAAGCTCTCGAAAACACTAGGTGATTATATTTGTAAACTATAAAGGCAGATATTATTGGAGGGATTTCAGATGAAGAAAAAGTGGCAATTGTGGATTGGTGGTAAATGGCGGGAGGCAAAATCATATGAGCCATTATATAATCCCCATTCAAACGAAGAAATTGCACAAATCGGACAGGCTGAACCAGCGGATGCCATTGAAGCGATTGTTGAGGCAAATGCAGCTTTTCAGAAATACCGATCCTACCCGGCTCATGCACGAGCAGAAATTTTATTTAAAGCTGCCGCAATCATGGAAGAACGCAGTGAAGAACTTGCGAAAATCATTTCTTTAGAGGCGGCGAAAACGATCCGGAATGCTCGTGAAGAAATGAATCGTACGGTTCAGACCTATCGTTTTGCTGCAGAAGCGTCAAAGAACAATTATGGAGAACAAATCCCGATGGATGCGGCAGTCGGTGGGGTAAACCGTTTTGGATTCACGGTTCGCACCCCGATTGGCGTCGTTACCGCGATTACCCCATTTAACTTTCCATTTAATCTGGTCGCCCATAAAGTTGGTCCAGCTATTGCGGCTGGAAATTCGATTGTGTTAAAACCTGCCGAACAAACCCCGTTGAGTGCACTGGTTCTTGCCGATATTTTTAAAGAAGCAGGGTTGCCGGATGGAGTATTGAACATCATACCGGGCAAAGGGGATGTTTTAAGTGAAGCGTTGACGACCCATCCACATGTAAAAAAAGTGACTTTCACAGGCAGTGTAGAGGTCGGACACCTTATCCAGCAGCAGGCAGGCTTTCGTAAGCTTACACTTGAACTCGGATCCAATTCGCCTTTCATCATTGATGAAGGTGTCGACATCGATAAAATTATTCAACGAAGTGTGATGGGTTCATTTACGAATAATGGGCAGGTGTGCATCTCGATTCAACGAATTTATGTCCACAAATCACTATACCAACAATTTTTAGATCGATTCGTCAGTGCAACAAAACAGCTTGTCATCGGTTCCCCCATGGAGGAAACTACAAATATTACAGCGGTAATTTCAAAAAAATCATTGGAACGGTTACAAAGTTGGATTGACGAGGCTGTACAGGAAGGAGCAAAAATTGAGTGCGGCGGTACAGTAGAAGGCAATGTACTAGTGCCTACCGTCTTAACCAATGTAAATCGTGACTCAAAGGTATTTCGTTTCGAAGTATTTGGTCCGATTGTCTGCATTTTCCCATTCGATACGCTGGATGATGCCATCACTGATGCAAATGATTCGCGTTACGGATTGAACTCAGGAGTGATGACACCGAGTATAGAACGAGCTTTTTATGCGGCGGAACGCTTGGAAACAGGTGGGGTCGTAATCAATGATATCCCAACTTACCGAATTGATAATATGCCTTATGGCGGCTGGAAGGACAGCGGCGTTGGCCGGGAAGGCGTCAAATATGCGATGCAAGAAATGATGGAGCAGAAGTTTATCAGCTTTAAAATAAGCGACCATTGAGGATTATTAACCCGTGGTAATGATGAGAGGGCGATATCTTAAGGATTTCGTCTTCTTGTTTTGTCGTACATTAATTTTTTATTGTAGTTTTTTTCATAACGGACACAATCAGAAATTATTATTCTGAATTGAAGTTTTGCCGCTTCTTGTTCTCCGTATGTACAAACGTGAACGAATGCAGCACCTGAATTCGAATTATCCATTTTGGTTCGAGTAGTTTCAACTGTTCTCGTTCATCAACTATGAAATGAAGAACTTGCCGCATCGAACTTCAAGTCTGAAAGTGGGGAGTAGCCAATTGATCCTGGAATGCGATAAAAGATAACTCTTGAAAAAATAAAAAGCCACCATTTATCGGCAGCTAATTACTTCAATTCTAAATTATTTCAGCACCATAAGAGTTGTCGATTATACAGCGCCATGTACCCGTGGAATCCTTTTTAAAAACGTATGTCGCTGTTCTTTCCATAGAGAATTCGGAATCGTCCTTTTGATTGGCACTTAGCTGGGCTTTTGCCACAACCAATGCCGTATCACCCGTTTCGATTATTGCCATCTTTTCTTGCTGGACGATTAAACTATGATTAAAGTATTCAGCGATAGCAATGAATGCCCGACGAATTTCCTCTTTCCCTTTTGCGAATGTTCCAGGCTTGACAACTAAAGTCGCTTCCTCAGAATAGAACTCCATTAAATGATCGAAATCCTCATTGTTTATTGCCCTGTCCGCATTTTTTATGACTTGTTCCAGCTCATGATTCTGCATATTCACCCTCCTATTCAGCTTCTCTTAATTAGACCGCTCTTTTACTAATTGATGTTCGACTGCCATGATGGGGTTTCCTGCTCATCAAAGAGAATAGAATCATTTAAATAAAAATTGAAATGCCCTAATAATCTTCATGTAAATACGAGAAGTAATCAATATGTCAGTTGTTGTTTCCATTGTTCTATTGAGGCAAGCAAGTTTGGCATTCCTTCCTGGCCGAAATATTCCAGAGAAACAAAGCCTGTATAATTTCGCTTTCTCAATTCTTCAAGTAAACAAAGATTGTCAACGTCCCCACTAAAAATGGGTGCTGGTTTGTTTTTATAACGCTCTTTATGATTGTAGTGATAATTTTTTAAATGTACATGGCTGACATGGGGGAAGATGGCTTCCAATACCTCCTTCGGATTCAATTGATCAACGTATAAGTTAGCACCATCAAATATCAGTTTTATCCGTGGATGGTCGATATCTTCTAAAAGCTTATGAATGGCTTCGAGGTTATCGGCAAAAGAGTCATAGTGAATTTCTATTGCTACATCCACTCCATATAGATCTGCCATTTGCCCTAATTTATTTAATTCGGTAGCCGTTTCCGACCATTGTTCTGGTGAGGCATTCCTTGATGCTATATGTCCTGCGAATGTCCGTATTAAGGGGCAGTTTAATTGATGGGCCATATCTAACAATTTTCTTGCTTGATTGATTTCGTTTTGATGTTCTTTTTGGTTCCATAGTTTCGAAAAAGTCGTATATCCACTAATGGAAGGTATTTGTAGATCATTGGTTTCAAGTAATTTGGCTAATTTGTCCAGTGGTCCGTGCTTCTCCTGAAATCCCTCTATATGCTTATTCCATAATTCAAGTCCTTTAACATCCGCTTGCAAAGGAAGCAGCCAATTTATTATTTCCTCTATGTCCCATTCTTTAAATCCTGTCGTGCATAAACTCAGTTTCAATGTAATTCCGCCTTTCTCCATTTATTTTTTCATTGTGATTTCTATCCGCTGGACTTTTCCGATAAGAAAGATATAAGCAAAAGCGCCAATTAGGGCCACTACGGATATGAAGGTTAGCGCCGCTGCATAAGAATGTGTCGCACTAATGATTAAACCGACGATTAACGGAGATAAAGCCCCGCCAATGTTAGCTACGAAATATAGTGAGGAGCCCGTTAGGCCAACCATTCCTTTCGGCGCAATATCAGCTAAAAGTGCACCGGTAACTGTTGATGCCATCCCCTGTCCAAAGAATGCTATCGCCATAAAGGTGATGACTATGTTTGGTGAATCCGTATAATTCCCCCCAAGAATCAAACAAGACAATAACAATCCGACTATAATGGGAAGTTTACGTGCCAATCCTGTTGATATACCGCGAGTCAGCATCCAATCGGAACATCGGCCGCCAATGAGAGTTCCTAATATGGCTACAATGTATGGGATACTCGCATAAATTCCAGTTTTTAGCATCGTCATTCCCTTTTCATCAATCAAATAGGATGGAAACCAAGTCATAAAGAAAAACAAAGTGGTTTGAATGGAAAATTGCCCGATGAACATTCCCCAAATTTGACGGTGTTTAAGCAGTTGGCCTATTCGTTTCCAGGAGAAAGGATGCTTCTCTTCAGTTCCGATCATTCCTCCGCCTTCTTTGATATAATTTAGCTCTTCCTGAGAAATTCGCTTATGTTCCCTAGGGTTGCGATAGAATCCATACCAAACAAATCCAATAAGGACCCCAATAATTCCGGCGATATAAAACAGGTAATTCCAGCCAAAAGTTATGATGATCCAAGTAAAAACTGGAGTCAGGAAGGCTAACCCAATATATTGGGTACCCGTATAAATCCCTACAGCAGTGGCACGTTCTTTTTTAGGAAACCACTCGGATACACACCAGGCATTAGTAGGTATGGAGGGAGATTCAAAAGCACCCAGCCCTATGCGATATGTTATCAGTGACGATATATTTTTCGCGGTTCCTACCATGAATGTAAATACAGACCATAAAATCAGGGAAACCGTGTAAACCTTCCTAGGACCGAATTTATCAAGAAAATAGCCGCTGAATAGCATCGAAAAGGTATAGCTCCAGCCAAATACGGAAAATATGATTCCCATCAAAGCCGGATCAATATGTAAATCGGATTGAATATTCGGAGCTGCAAGCGAAATGATGGCACGGTCAATGTAATTAATACAAGTGACTAAAGCAATGAGAGATAAGATGAACCATCGAACAGTTCTCGGTTTTTCTTTTTTTGATCTGTCCGTTACCAGTTCCGATGTGCGATCGTCTATTATTGCCTTTAATTCTGAGCTCAATATTTTTCCCCCTAACCTAATGCCCAACATTAGTACATCGTTCTACTAATTCTATTGAAATTTCATAAATACTTGTATGTTTCAAATTACTTATCAATCTGAGTTTAATATTTTCAAGAGCAGCCCCTAGGAACATTGACAACAGATCCCCTTGTTGCAAAGATAAACAACCAAGGGGATTATTTTTTGAATTGTGAATCATTTCTTCAGATAGTTACAGTCTTCTCTGATTTTACCTCGTCGTTGTCCTCCTTGACTACCCTGTCAAAAGATCCATGTTTTTCTTGGACCAGAATATAACCGATTGCTGCGATGATACTTGGCAGGGCAAATGTAGTAAAAGCCACCTTCGGATCCATGCCTGTTGATAGAAGAAAGGCAATTAAAGTAGGAGCGAGAATGGAGCCAATCCTGCCTATAGCTTGCGAATAGCCCATTCCCGTCGTACGGATTTCACGGGGGTAATATTCTGTGATATATGGATTGGCTAAGTTCATGGCACCAACAGTACATGCACCCCCCATAAAAATAAGTAAATATACTCCGATGGTATTAGTCGTAGCGCTCAATGCGACAAAGGTAACGGCCCCTAAAAAGAATAGTGTAACAAGTATTTTGCGATGCCCAATTTTCCCTGCATAATAACCGCCGATTAAGGAACCTCCAATTTGACCAAGGCATAAAACCAGGTTAAATGAAAGGCTCGAGGTGATACTGAATCCGGAATCCTGCATCATTTTTGGAAGCCATGTATTTAATCCATAAGCCATCATCAATGTACAGAACACAGCCACCCATATGGATATCGTGCTGAATGCCCGTTTATTCGTGAATAGTTTTTTTACTGGAGATCCTTTCCCCCTCTGTACAGCTTCATTTATCCTGAAATCATCTGTTTGTTTAAAATCCCCTTCTGGTTTGATTTTATTGAGGATTTCAACAACCTTACCAATTTCCTTCTTTGCTAAATAGTAGGAAAGGGATTCAGGAAACTGCTTCATGAATATAGGAAGTGTAAGTAATGGCAGAATTCCTATAAAGTATAATACACGCCAATCCGTAAAAGGAATGATATACATTCCCACTAACGATGCCATGATTCCGCCGATTGAATAGCCACAATACATCGCAGCTACAATGATGGCCCGATTTTGTTTTGGGGAATATTCAGTCATTAGCGATATAACATTCGGCATCAAAGCTCCCATGCCTATGGCCGCAATGAAACGCATGACGGTAAACCATGTGAGGTTGGGTGCAATCCCTGCCCCCAAGGTAAATACGCTGAACAAAATCATGCAAATGACGAGAACATTCTTCCGGCCAAATTTATCTGCGATCGGTGCTAAAATCAGGGCCCCCATCATCATGCCGAATAAGGAATAACTGCCGACTGCCCCTGCCTGAATGGAAGTTAGATCCCACTCTTCCATCATCCAAGGCAAACCCACACCATACATCGCAATATCATACCCGTCGAAAGCTATGGCATAAAAACACCAAAGAAAAACAAGTAAATGAAAGCGGTTAAATTTACTGACAGCAATGATATCCGAAGCAATTACACTACGCATTTTCCGCCTCCCATCATTTTAAATAATATCCGTTACGAATTTATTTTTCCGAGTTCCAAAATAGGAACTCGGTAAGTTTTCGAAAAATCAGATAATGAAGATTGGAATTGTCCAACAAACCATCTTTTTTATTTTTATTACCCACTTAGACACTTTCGTTTAAAAGATATATTTACTAAGGAAACTACCCTTTTTTTCTAGATTCTTTGCTTTCATATTCTTAGCGAAGATTAGTTTTTTACAACAGCTTTATTGAAAACAGGTTTATCTTGTAATCTAAGTTCAAAATCTAAATGAGCCGTATAATAATCATTTTTCAATCCTTTTTCTGCACCTGAATGTTTTTCTAACTTCGTAATTAAGCTTCCGCGAACACCTTGTGCAACATCATTTTCTAAATATTCATCGCCTTCAAAATATATTTGCGTTACTAATCTATCGCCATTTTCCGGTTGGAACAGGAGGTGTAAATGTGCTGGACGAAATGAATGATGATCAATCCACTTTAAGAATTGTCCGGAAGGTCCATCTGTTGGAATTGAATAATTACCCGGTACAACTGTTTTTATTTCAAAATTACCATTCGCATCCGTATAAAAAACACCACGCAAATTATCATTTGGAATACCTTCAGCGAAATAGGAGTATTCACCATTTGCATCAGCCTGCCACATATCGATTTTGGTATTTGCCAACGGATTTCCATTAACATCTTTAACAGATCCTGAGAAGTAAAGGGCGTCACCTGGTTCATTTTCTCGTTGTGGCAGCATTCCGGGATTTTGAACGACTGGCGTATTTTCAATGTAATATGGTCCTAGAATAGTAGGTTCCGTTCCTTTTACGCTTTTATACATTTCTTGAAGTGCATGCGTTTCAAAGAAAACATCCATAAATAACGGAATTTCCCCTGCCCTGCCTAATTGATCCATCCAATCAACAAGAGCTTGATAGTCATTATGATCTATTTCATATTCACTAACTAATTCCTTGAATTTAACTACCAATCCATTATAAACGTCGATTACTTTTTGATTCTTCATAATACTTCCTCCAATTTTTATAAAGTTTTTATATTTGTTGATTTTCAATGATGGTACTGATTCCTAATCCACCTGCTATACATAGTGTGACTAGCCCATATCTTTTTCCGGTTCTTTCTAACTCATGTATCAATTTGGTTGCTAAAATTGCACCAGTGGCACCAATTGGATGTCCCATGGCAATGGCACCGCCGTTAGGATTCACCTTATTCATATCAAGTTTCAATTCTTTGATAACTGCCAAAGCTTGCGCAGAAAAGGCTTCGTTCAGTTCTATTAAATCAATATCATTCAGTTTCAACCCTGACATTTGAAGCGCTTTCAAGGTAGAGTTGACAGGCCCCAGCCCCATGAAATTCGGTGATACGCCTGCTGCCGCTTGAGCGATCACTCTTGCTTTCGGCTTTTTACCATGCCTTTTTGCTGCTTCTTCTGACATTAGTATCAGAGCGGATGCACCATCATTTCTTCCACTGCTATTTCCAGCGGTCACCGTTCCATTTTTCTTGAAAACCGGTTTTAAATCAGCCAACTTTTCCAGACTGGTTTCTCTTGGGTGCTCATCCACATTAAATTCCATTAACCCTTTTTTCGTTTTAATTTGATAGGGAACGATCTCTTTCGTGAATATTTCAGTGGAAATTGCGCGTCTTGCATTTTCTTGGCTCCTTAAAGCGAATTCATCTTGTTCAGTCCTTGAAATGGAATATTTTTCAGCCAGATTTTCTGCTGTCATTCCCATCGTTAACATTCCGTAATCTTCAACAGGCTGTGAACCGGGCTGGCTTTCCGTATTCGGGTCCAATAACTGTCCATTCCCTGATTTCAATCCAAAACGGATATTTCTCATATAGTATGGGGCCGTGCTCATTGATTCCGCTCCGCCTGCAATGATTACATCTCCTAATCCGCTTTGTATTTGTTGACTGGCAGAATTGATTGCCTGGATGCCGGATCCGCATTGTCTGTGTACGGTATAACCTGGTACTTCCACAGGAAATCCTGCCCGGAGTGATGCAACTCTTGCCAAATTCGACGCGTCTGAACTTTGTTTGGCTTGTCCCATGATCACTTCATCAATACTCTCTTTAGGAATATCCGCTCTCTTGATCACTTCATCAAGGACAGCAGCTGCCAGGAAATCGGCAGGAACATTTTCCAATGCTCCCCCTAATTTCCCTATAGCGGTGCGAACCGAGTCTATAATAACTACATTGCTCAATTTTCTACCTCCTGCTATTTTTATTTCTTTCTTCTAAACTATCCTTATATCTCTGGTGAGCTATTTTCAGGGCAACAATCACCGACTGCTGCGATGGAGCTAAAAAGTCCGTTTTAATATTCTCTATTAAAGAATCAATATCTTTACTAAAATCAAAACCAACTATCATTCGCTTAAAAAAATCCTGGGCCAATGTTGTTAAAAACGTAAATTCTGCATTAATGATGATGTGACTTTCCTTGTGGATTTCAAGTACCATCCCAGCGTATTTATAATTTTCATACATGCTCGTATTTTGCGGCGCCTTCGCATAGGCGGTGATTAATAATGTTGGCTGTCCCATATAAAACTACATCCTCTCAAGATTACTTGCATAAACTAGTGGGTTTTCCATAATCCCCTTTTCAGTTTATATTAATTAAAGACCTCTTGAAAAATGTTTTACTTTTTCCATATCTATCTCCATGCCAAATCCTGGACCATCCGGGATGATTATTTCATAATTCTCATATTTTATTTCGTTTAGCGTAATATTTTCTTTGAAAAGTAACGGACCAAATAATTCAGTACCGAATTCAAATTTGGGAATGGTTGAATAAAGTTGGGCACAAATGGCCGTGCCTAGTGATGATTCAATCATCGTTCCGCCATACAAACCAAAACCTACACCTTCAGCAATTGCAGCCACCTTTTTCGTCTGGGTCATCCCGCCATGTTTACATATTTTCAAGGCGAATGAATTACCTGCTCTATGTTTAGCTATTTGAAATGAATCTTGTAAAGAATTCAATGACTCATCGGCCATGATCGGGACCTTAAAACGATCGGTCAATCTTGACATCCCTTCATTATCCCAAGCTGGCAGCGGCTGTTCGACCATGGAAACCCCGCCTTCCTGTAAGGCTTCAATGCAATACGTAGCCGTTGTTTCATCCCATGCCTGATTAACATCAACCGTAATGCGTGCTTGATCTCCCACGGCTTCAATAATTTTCAATACATGCTCCACATTCTTATATGGATTCCCTTTGCCAATTTTCAATTTAAAGATATTATGACGTTTTTTGTGTAAGGATTCTTTCGCTTCTTCGATATCTTTATTTGTATCCCCACTTGCCAAAGTCCATGCCACCGGCAATGATTTATGAATTTGTCCACCGAATAATTCATAAGCAGGGATGTTTCTCCTTCTGGCTACTAAATCCACCATGGCTGATTCAACGACAGCCTTCGCAAAATTATTTCCTCTAACATTGAGTGAAACTTCATGCATGATTTTGTCATAATGGACGGGGTTTTTACCAATGATAAGCGGGGCGATATATGTATCAATATTCACTTTTATCGCCTCTGGCGTCCCCTCACCATATGAAGCCCCGCCTATTGTCGCCACCTCTGCCCAACCTTCCGCGCCTTCTTCATCCATGACACGGGCAAGAATGATCGTTTGTTCCACGATCGTATGCATGGCAAGCTGATGAGGACGAATTGTGGGTAAATCAATAATGTATACTTCTACTGAACGTATTTTCATTTAATCCACCTTTTTAACATTTAATAGATAAAATCCGCTTCTGTTTTTGCTCTTACTTCTTCGATCGTTACACCGGGCATCAATTCAATCAATTTCAACTGTTTGTCAATAACTTCAAAGACAGCCAACTCGGTGATGATCATGTCAACGCTTCTAGTGGAAGTAATCGGGTAGGTGCATTTCTTTAAAACTTTACTTTTACCTTCCTTACTTGTATGTGTCATGGTCACGATCACTTTTTTGGCGCCAACCAACAGGTCCATCGCTCCTCCAACACCCATGATATTCTTGCCTGGTACCGCCCAATTTGCAATTTCACCGGTTTGACCTACCTGCAAAACACCTAAGATGGCAACATCAATGTGACCTCCACGGATCATTGCAAACGATTCTGCACTATTAAAGAATGATGCTCCAATCGATTGCGCTACTGGTAACTTGCCTGCATTGACTAAATTGGGATCGATTTCATCTTCCTCTACATCAGCAACTCCCAATAATCCATTTTCCGTATGAAAAAAAACATTTTCATCATCAATGTACTTTGCAACCAAGGTCGGAATCCCGATTCCAAGGTTCACTATACAAGGACCCGTCAATTCTTTTGCCGCGCGTCTTGCTATCATATTTTGCATGAATTCTTTGTCACCCATAATCTTTCACACCTTCCTTCGTCAGGATTTTCTTTGCCTTAATGATTCCATCGACGAATAGATGCGGTGTTACAATCTCCTCTGGCGAAAGTTCTCCAGGTTCAACTATCTCATCCACTTCTGCAATTACGACATCTGCGGCCGTTGCCATAGCAGGATTAAAGTTTCGAGCCGTTTTATAATAAACAAGATTACCAAGTGTATCTGCCTTCCACGCCCTGATTAAAGCTACATTTGCTCTTATGGCAGGTTCAAAAATATAGGTAGCCCCATTTATTTCCCTTTCTTCTTTTCCTTTAGCTAAATCGGTCCCTACACCTGTTTTCGTATAGTAACCGCCTATGCCTGCACCGCCAGCACGAATGGATTCAGCTAATGTTCCCTGTGGTAATAGTTCTAACTCTATTTCGCCACGTTGGTAAAACTCCCCAATTTCACGATTGCTTGTAAAATAAGAACCAATCGCTTTTTTTATTTTCTTCTGGCTTAGGAGAGCTCCCAGACCTTTCCCTTTCTCGCCTAAATTGTTGCTGATTACCGTCAAGCCTGCTACATCCTTTTTGGCCAATCCATCAATTAACGTAAGAGGGGCCCCGATCAAGCCAAATCCACCTACCATTAATGTATGACCATTCTTCACACAAGATAAAGCTGCTTCTATATCTTGATGTACTTTCGTCATGTTTTCCCCACCAATCTCACGTTACTTATTTTCAATCAATGAATCGCTTGCCTCAAACCAAGCAGGTATTCCAGCAGTCAATAAGCAAATGAGGCCCACTTCCGCTAATTGTTCTTCCGAAGCTCCATTTACCCTTGCCGCCTCCATCCATTCCCCAACCTGTTTCCCTTTTAATTCTGTAATGAATATTCCTGTCATAAGGATATGTTTTAGCCTTTTTGATACAGCTGAGTCACTTAATATATAATCTTTAAGGGAGTTTTGGTCTTCCGATTTAACCAGTTTCAAAACATTCGAGACGAATCCCGTTTCCTCATCACCTAATAACTCAATCATATACAACAGGATTTCTTCTGTTGTTTCTTTATGGCCACTTCCTTCAGGATATCGAATCCCTTTAAGTGTAAGGGCATATTCCAATGACTTTATCCCAGTTTTTAATGCCTTAGTTCCGTTATATAAGTATGAAACTATTAGGTATTCCACCAGTTCCGGTAATGTTGCTCCACCATCCATTGCCCCTTTTGTATGGTAAACCATACTCCGTTCATACAACCTTGCAGCATTCATACCGACCAGTAATATATCTTTCTCCTTCTTCGTCAAGGCTCCCTCTTGCATGATGTTACTGCGCAAGTTGGTATAGTGATCAAGTGCATTAGGGCTATATTCGTGCATTTTTTGTACCCAGCCTGGTACAACATCATATACATCCTTGAAATACAATAATCCTTCGCTCATTCGTCTGCACCTCTTTAAATTAATTGAGAGTCAAGTATCGATAGTGCTCTAATAGGAGAAGCTGTTGAATTTTTTAGTTTTAAAGGAATCCCGAAGAAAAGAAAACGAGAATGCTTGGGTAATTTTTCGAGATTCACTAGATTTTCAACGATATATATATCATTCTTCAGTAATTTTTGATGAATTCCGCTTTCTGAATCCTGGTTCAAATCGGCATTGGGCAAATCCAACCCGACAATATGTACTTGCTTCTCAATTAACCATTGGGCCACACTATCATCTAATGCCTGTGCTTCAAAAAAGCCTTCTTCCCCCCAGGACTTCCCCCATGTCCTGATGAGGACGATATCGTCTTTTTCAACATATACTCCCTGCCGGCTTTCCGCCTCTTCAAGTAAATCTTTCGTAACAGGTTCATGTGTCGCTTTTAACAAGCTTACATCCAGTATGAGGGCATCCCCAAACATATTCTTCAGATTGATGTTTTCAACCGACTCCCCGTTTTCTGAGTAACGTGGAGCCACATCGACATGTGTCCCACTATGGTCAGAAAAAGAAATCAACTTGGAACGGCAGCCTTTAGGATGTGAATCAGATTTCCCCTCATGTTCAAAAGGTTCATCTTTAATGCCTATTGCAGGTAAATCATTATCCGTAACTAGACCATCGTAAAGTTCCAATGTTAAATCAATGATTTTCAACGGTAAAACCCCCAAATTCATTAAGCGTTTACATTATCACGACAAAAATGGCTACCCTAAACATTACTATCAATAATTGACAGCAGGTGTTTAAGGTAGCCAGTTGTTCACTAGTTGTTATTAAAAAAGGTTATTTTTTAATAGCTAATGAATAGGCAATAATTAAGTTTTTTATATATTCATAATATTACACTACTTTCTGTTAATTTCAATATATTTTTAAAAAATAACTGCAAAAAATCAAATTCGTTTTAAAAAAGATTTTATTCCTTCGTTAATCTCCACTCTATTTTCAAAAACCATTGTATAGTGATTACATGTAGAAACGATCATTTCGATATCAGGCGTATATTTCTTCGTATCAGCATAGGCTTCTTCATAAAATAAAGGGGGAAATTCCCCTATTTTCCCACTGGCATACACCAATAACGTTTTACAGGAAATTTGTCTACAAATCTCTTTAGGGACAAAAGAATAAAAACTATCAAAATCCTTAATAATGCTGTCTTCTGTTGATTTATTCTCCCAATGACCATCCACTTCATGTACCTCATACTCTGCTACACTTTGCAGATGATCCGTCCATTTGATACCCAAACGGCTATAGATTTCCTTAATTTCTGCAATATAGCTTTCCTGGGATTCATATTCTTTACTTAATCGGCCTAGAGAAGGTTGTACGATGTCTCTTTGTTGTTGAGAGCAATTGGCCGCACCATCCAATAATATCAGGGCCTTTACCGAGGTTAATTTGCAGGCTACAACGCTTGAGATGAAGGCTCCCATTGAATACCCGATTAAAATCGGGTTATTAATCTTTAATTCTTGAATTAACTCAATTACATCTTCTGCATGTTTAAAAAGAGAAGACTGTACATCTGTCCTCGAACTATTTCCCCTCCCTCTCAAGTCAATCGAGATGACTCTGTACTCGTCCTTTAACATTTCTGCATAATAATGCATTTGCTTATGATTACCCGTTAAACCATGTATGGCGATGATTGGCCCTTTCTCTCCAGGATAATCTGCAATTTGAATTCTTTTGTTCCCCAATTCCTTTACATACATTTCCATAGTGACATTCCCCATTTCATGATTATTAACATAACCAGCCAGCATATTTAATAAAAAAAGCTATCTTAACTTCACCATCAAGTTAACTTGATCGAGAAATTAAGATAGCCAGTCAGTTCATTAATTTTCATTAAAAAAGGGCTTTTTTTAATGGTTAATGAATAGGCAAGTTATAAATACATGTAATGATTCCATTTTACATGAAGTTCGGATTTTTACAATTATTATTTGATAATTTCGATTTCTCAGTAACTTAAAGTCGATGCCTGGGTTTTTTATTGAAGGAGGTCCTCTACGGTCTCACTCCAACGTTCAACAACTTCTTTAGGGTTTTTCAAGTCGATTTTAATTCCAGAGGTTATTTCAGCATACTTAGCCATATCCTCCCGTGCCTCTATTATTTTGGCGTGGAATCTTTCTCTTTTGTATTGGGCATTTGGCAGCTCTTTTAATCTCTCTAATGAGAGTCTGATATATTGTGCTTTATTTTTCCAAAACAAAACCAGTGTAGCTTTATGGGTACGAATGACATTGGCTGTAGTCGAAGTATCCGGCCATAGGCCAATCCTTAATTCCTTCCTGCTTATCGCTACGATCTCACCCACGCTAATCATTGCAGTATGTGGCCATCCTTCTTCACTTACCGTCAACAGCATCATGGCTTCATGCTGCTTGTCGACAAGCTCTTTACCATTTAACAAGTCGAAAACTTCTACTGACATTTCCATACCATTCATTTCCCACCTTTTTCCCTACTTCACAAGCAATCCGTTATATTTTGGTGCGATATTTCATTCCTTCCCACCGTTTCGCACCGTGAGTATCGATTTCAAATTGATCTAACGCCCTATAAGCAAGATGGTCAATGATATCGTTAACATTCTCAGGATGATTATAGAAGGCTGGCATCGGAGGGAATATAATAGTCCCCATTTTGGAAAGCGCCGTCATATTCTCTAAGTGAATCGTATTCAGAGGGGTTTCTCTAGTCATTAGTAATAATTTTTTTCTTTCCTTCAACATGACGTCAGCAGATCGCGTTAATAAATTATCCGCTAGTCCCATCCGGATGGAAGCTAGAGTTTTCATACTGCAAGGTGCCACGATCATGCCATCAACCCGGTACGATCCACTTGAAATTCTTGCTGCTTGATCTTTGTAAGAATAGGAATGATCAGCTAATCCCTCCACTTCTTTAACAGAATATGATGTTTCATGTTGAATGGTGGCAAGTGCCCAAGGGGACATGATTAAATGGGTCTCCACTTCACTGCTTTTTAGCATTTGAAGAATCCTAATTCCAAAAATGGCTCCAGTCGCTCCTGTTATCCCAACAATGATTTTCATTAATTCCCCTCCTTACATTAGTCATCGAATCGAAACTTTATGGAAACTCATGCATTGGAAAATCCAGGCACAAATCGACTTGGATCTACCTCTTTAAATTCAGACCTTTTAAATTCATCTTTTAAATGAAACGGTACTGTACAGTCAAAAATGGTCTTACAAGAAATCCCCTTTTCCTGAATGGTGGGGCTGTATGCGGGATCTTGTGAAGGATCTAACGGGTGACAGCGCACTCCAGGAATGAGAACCGTATCAACATCACCTTGGTAACGAGTATTTAACGCCCATAAAACATCATTACTATCGAAGGGATCCACATCTTCATCCACTATGAACACATGCTTAAGTTCAGAAAAGGCAGAGAACGCCAGTAGTGCAGCTTGTCTTTGGCGACCTTCATCACTTGGCTGACTTTTCTTGAATTGAAGAACAGCCATGTATTTACCTCCTCCTGAAGTATGTGCATAAACATTCAATAATTTTCCTGGCATTGCCTTTTCCACCATTTGCAGAATGCTTGCTTCAGTTGGAATGCCAGCCATATTCACATGTTCTTCACTTGGGCCAATAACTGTTTGCATGATTGGATTGACACGGTGCGTTACAGCTTTCACTTTGATTAGAGGCAGTTCCGCAACAGCTGAACCTGTATAACCAGGGAATTCCGGCATTGCTTTTCCAGTATTGGTGTTTTGATCTTCCCGAACGCGCACTCCGGGAACCAATTCCCCTTCAATTACATATTCAGCATTTGCGATAGCTTTTTCATCAATAGTCAAGCATTGGACCAATTCCACCGCTTCTTTCCTTATCGCCCCTGCAACACTCAACTCATTAAAGCCAAGGGGAGTCGTAGGTGCTTCAAAACAAGCAGCGACTTCAATAGCAGGGTCAACACCGATACTAATGGAAATAGGTAACGGTTTTCCTGCTTTTTCAGCCTTTTCACGAAAGACTTCTAAATGGCGGCCAGGAACAAAATACATGGACATCTCATCTTTACTTTGTAAACATAAACGATGTATCGTTATATCAGATTCACCCGTTTCCGAATCGGAGGCATAGCACATGCCGATGGTGATATACGGACCTGCATCTTCCTCTGTATTCGTAGGCGCAGGTATTAACTTTCTGATATCGAAATCCGGATCTTCTGCATAGTGAACCACTTCTTGAGCTTTCGCTTTATCATTTGTAATGGTGATTGGATCAATTGGATTTTTTACAGCTTCATTTAAAAGGAACCCCAGTCGCTCCGGTTTTGTATCCAGCATGAGACCGACTCTTTCCCGGCTGGCTAAAAGTCCAATCACCACGCTTGAATCTTCATGTCCCAATACATGATTGAAAACCATGGCAGGTCCGATTTTTGTTGGACGCATTACTGTTCCGCCAGCACCGACATGACGATAAACCCCAGATAATTCAGCATGAGGATTGACAGGTTCATCCGTTTCAATCAATTGTCCTGGAATGGACTTCAGTAGTTCCAAGGCAGAACGTAAATCTGTCACTTTATTCATTTTTTCAGACATAAAAAATCCCCCTATAACTTTATGACCAGTATCCTATGTATCAATCAAATTCAAATAACCTATATGGTATCGGTTACAACTGATATTCTAAAGTGTATTTCTACTATACAGTCAATGGATATTTGAAAATTCAAGTAATTTTCTCTACAGGGATTTGCAGCTGACAAAAATCAACACTATTATCATTCTCGTAAAAGGTCGTATCCAATAAGCAAGCGTCCACGACGTCCCCTGCAATTCTATACTGATTTTCACTGATCCAATGAACCAATTCATTTAAAAACTCAATGTCATATGGCATGCCATATTTATACACACATGCATACTGACCAGCAGGCAACGTCATCATATTATCCATATCAGGATCTATAAAGGGTAAAGAAGTATATATTCCCGCACCCTCGAAAACATCATCAGTTCCAAGCTTATCCTTTAAAATAACCGTGCCAAATCCCTCTGACGGAAGCATCTCATGTTTACTTAATACATTCCAAGCTTTCATCAGCGTTAAATGTAATTCTTCTCGGCACAATTCATTTTCAAATGGTATAAATAAGACATGCCTTTCAGGAAATTCTTCTATAATAGGTTTATCCAATTCACTTTTAATATTTTTGGCTTCTGAATATTTCATTAATCTCTGCTGAATAAATGTACGTGTATTCATCAAGGCATTTATTTCTTTATCAATGAATTCTTGATGAAATTCCAAAAGTGACATGGCAGTTGTTAAATTCCGATTTCCTATATGGTCCTTAATATCATTCAGTTTGATGCCAATCGACTTCAAAAAGCAAATTTCCCTTAGAAACGGAATCTGAACTGCACTATAATACCGATAACCATGTTCATCTATATGTACTGGTTTAAATAATTCGATCTTATCGTAATAAATAAGTGTTTGCCTTGAGATACTGTGAATGGAAGCCATTTCACTGATTGATAAGTAATTGCCCACATGTGTTCCTCCTTCGCAAAACCTTTTTTGTAAAGTTCTTCTATGTCTTACATTTACTTTTACTTCCATACGGCAGCTACAACCGATAGGAGAAGTTCAGTTTGAAAGACAACATCTATCTCCCCTAACTTTAGCAGTTTCCCATTTAAAATGAATGGATTTTCAAAGGCCCTGTCTATAGAAAAAAATGAATCTATCAACATCTTAAAATTAATAGGTAGCTTATCTTGATTGTATAAACAAAATAATGAATGGCAAATAAGGGTTTTAGAGAATGAATTAACATGGATAATTATCATTATGGTATGTTTCATGCAAGTTCAACTTGACGCAAACTGAAATGAATACAAGGTTTTAAAACAATCGAGATTAATGGGCAAATGAAAACCTTTTACTTTCATTTCGATTATAGCAATTAGTACAATATTAGGCATACTGATTGTAGATGTAAATGAAGACGAGCTTACCCTTTTGATCAATCAAGCTCTATTATTTCCTTAGAAATGATTCGAAGGCAAACGCTTTCCGATTCATTTTATATAAAAAATGAACGATAGTTTTCAAAGTCTTTTGTTAATAAAAGATCAGTTACTTTTATGTCAAAAGCAACTGAACTTGGTATCGATCAGCATTCATATCATACGGCAGCAATTATACAAATATATTTTCATGCTGATATACATTTCATGAATATGCAGTTCACCGGCTTGTGTCTCATGTTAAAAAGACGTTTCAATATTACGCTCCAGTTGTATTCGGTTTTCAAGATAAAGTAATTGTTTTATTTCAATTCCCAAGACATATGGATTCAACTGACTTTGATAACCGATTGAAACTTTTTCAATCAAATTGGCAGTTTGCAAATGACGCATCTCTTCGAATGGAAATTAGCACATGCATTGGGGAACTTGAAAGTATTTCTACAAGCTACTCTGAAGCAGAAAAAGCGTTGGCTTTTCTACAATTCCAGACAGTTAAATGGTCGATGTTTTATCGAAATAATGGAATTAATCGTCTCTTTATATTAAAATCCTCTATTGATGAGGTGTTTATCCAATTTCAATTAGATCGGTACAAATAAACCTTATGCTTGAAGAAACCCTGCTAGTTTAATACATAATATTCGCTCTGCTTATATAACAAAACAACTACACATATATGTGAATACACAGAATTAAAAAAATTGAAGAATAACTATGTTTATCGTTTTAAAGAAGATATATAAAAGGTTCAACTTGAAAAAACGGTAAAACAAACCTCTGGAAAAAACTTTTTTTTCTTATGCAGGTTGCCTCTGATTCCTCTTCTTTTCATACACCATACCAAGAATATCAAACAGTATAAATTTAATGAGAATCTATTCCTAGTGGGTATTGGATAAACAACGGATTTTTGATCGTCTCAGGATTTATGGTTAAGGTTCTATAAATCGCCTCTCGATTTATTAAATTCAAGATTATCGCCCTTTTCCATTTGTTTATCTGTTTGGTCAGGGTTTTCATCATGCTTGAATGATCGATTATTATCATCATTATTATTAGAATTCGTATCACTATCATACCGAACAGGACGATAATCTACTTCCTCTTGATCATTAAAGTCATTATTACCAGCGTTACATGCTGATAGAAAACTTACCGAAAGTAAAGCGGGTAAAATAGTGATTTTCCATTTACCTTTCATTTTATAAACCCCCGTATCCTAAGTTTTTGGTATTTAATTTAATATGTACCTTAAACAATGTACTTAGTCTTAAATAGAGCATGCAATTTTTGTTACTTTTGAAAAATCGTCCTAAAATAAAACACTGCTCCCATTTTTGTTGGGAACAGGTCCTGTTATTTTAGAGTCAAAAACTGTCTTATACGAGAGAACCACCCTTTTTAAGATATTTTACTATTCCTTCCGCTGCTCTATATGAAAAGGCACCTAATGTACCAGTTGGGTTAAACGAACTGTTATGAGGAAATGCTGAAGAACCCGCAACAAATACATTTTCAGCATCCCACATTTGCAGGTAAGTGTTAACTGCTGAATTTTTTGGATCAGCCCCCATGATGACGCCGCCTGTATTATGCGTATTCGTATCTGTGTTTACGTTAAAATCTGCTTGTTCAGCGACCGTATCAATATGATCAGGACCCATTTTTTTTGCAATCGATCTTGTTACTTTCGCCATGTATTTTACTAACTCACGATCTTGAGCGGTATAATCATATGTCATCCGTAATAAAGGCATACCATATACATCTTTATAAGTAGGATCCAGATCAAGGTAGTTTTGTATGTGCGGCATACTTGCACCTTGTGATTTGACTTGCAGGATGCTATTGGCATATTTGATTGATTGCTTTTTGAATTCTGCACCCCAAGAAGGTGTCCCGATCGGTGAATTATTATTTGCTATGGGTCTGTTACCATACTGGGTTGTACGAATTCCCGCTCCGTGAAGGAAGTTTACTTCGGAATGGTCAAAATTATCACCTGTGAATTCTGCGATCTCAATACCTAATGCACCGGCTCCTCCATATATATTGAACTCACGGTCATTATAATAAAGGCTTGAATATCCTGAACTCACTTGGTAACAGTAATTTTTACCAATTACACCATTTCTGGTTTTTGGATCATAAGGTGTTCCAAGGTTTGAATTAAGTAAAAGTCTTACATTATTAAATACATAACTCGCTAAGACCACTACTTCTGCCGGTTGTTCGAATTCTTCACCTGTGAAGGTGTCCACATAAATAACACCAGTGGCTTTTGTGCCATCATTTAAAATACGGGTGACATTTGAATAGGTGCGCAGGTCAAGGTTACCAGTTTCTTTTGCAACAGGAATGACCGTAACAACTGGATCTGCTTTTGCCCCGTACTCACAACCGAAGTTTTCACAATACGCACAATATTGACAGGCTGAACGTGAAATACCATCCGGGTTTTCGTAATTCTCTGATAGATTTGCAGAAGGAATCATATATGGTTTATAGCCAAGCTTCTTCGCTGCTTGTTCAAATTCGGCTAAAACAGGTGTTTTTATCATAGGTCCTGTTGGATAAGGATTGGAGCGTTTTCCATATAACTCAACAGTTTCACCAGAAATACCCGCCATTTTTTCAAATGTATCATAATATGGTTCGATTTGGTCATATGTAATGCCCCAGTCTTGAATCGGATAGTCTGATTTAATTTTATTTTTGCCATACCTTTTTTCAGTTAGCGATTTAATTTCAAAATCATAAGGAAGAAAACGGTAGGTTTGCCCATTCCAGTGACTACCAGCCCCCCCAAGACCCTCACCCACGATAAAAGTTCCATAATTACGCATAGGGAGTGCCCTCATCTTTTGATTATTACGATGAGTAATAGTTTCTTTTGATAAATCCTGCATTAATTCTTCACGATGTTGGAAACGTAGTTCGTCATGCACCATTAAATAATCGCTCATATCCCGTTCTTTCCCGCGCTCTAGTCCAACGACTTTAATGCCTGCTTTTGTTAATTCTGAGGCAATAATACCTCCAGCCCAGCCCATCCCGACAACAACGACGGCTACCTTAGGTAGTTTTTTTGCCATGTTTTTCATCCCTTTCAATCATTAATGTTTCATATGACTCTGAAGGCTATTTGGATCTAGTTTTACAAATTCCTTACTTTGAATTTCTTTTGTATAACCCATTCGAGAACCAGGATACTTTCGCATCTGCCAACCTAGCATCTCCTTATTTCCGCCGTACAATGGATCAGCATATACACCTTCAATGGTCAAAGTTCTTAACAATTGGAAAAATGCCGATGAAGATGCACCAGAAAGTGAACTTGCTTTACCTTCCTCAAACGCAGCTAATACTTCATCCTGTACATTAGCCTCTAATTCTGTAAATTTCTTTTTATAGTTTTTGTTGCTATATGTATTCAATTCTTTTAAGCCTAGCCGGAACAAATCTTTTCGGTAAAGCTTATTCTGTTCACCTTGTGTTGGCTCTGGCATATAATAGGGTCCTAGCTTATAATCCTTTTCATTTACTCCCCACCCACTGTTAAGTTGATGGTCAATATAAATCGCCGCATTTAATTCCATAGCCCCTGGTCCAAGATCGTCCTTTGGGAAAATACGTTCTGCCGCTGCGGCTGTCGTCTGATATTCTTCTGGATAAAAAAACATCAGGGCTTCATTCGGATTATTAGCTTGAGTTTGACTCTTCTGTTCTGTTTTCACTCCACTTTCCGAATTTCTATCGAACATACTTCCAACTGCTCCACCTAAAATGAGACCTCCGACCGCTAATCCAGAATTCTTTAAAAAGGTACGTCTAGTCGTCCCTTGTTTTTCGATTTGACTTTTCTCTTTGTCCGACACAAAAAAGCCTCCTTCTTCAAAATAAAGGTGTGAAATTCTTCATCACATTGATGCATCGCTTATTATCTTTTTCTTATAAACAATCTTGGATATAGTGACACTCAATTCGTAAAGAACCAGTAAAGGAATAATGACGAGTATATCCGATATGAAATCCGGAGGAGTCGTCATAATAGATACGACCATCAGAAAAAAATAGGATACTTTCCTTGCTTTTGCCAACCTTACTGGATTGAGAATTCCTAATCTTGTTAAGAACATCACTACCAATGGCATTTCAAATAGAAAGCCAAACGGTAAAATCAAGTTAAGCATGAACCGAAAAAATTTATCTGCTGTAAACATCATTTCAAACTGCCCCGCTGACATATTTGTTAAAAATCCGAGCACAATTGGAAATAACAAAAAGTATCCAAACGAGATTCCGACAATAAACAAAATAAATAATCCTGGGATAAACCTTAGAGTCACTTTGCTCTCTTCTTTTGTCAGGGCAGGTGCTATAAACTTCCAAGTCTGATAGGCTACTACAGGAATCGTAGCCGCAATGGCAAAAACACACGAAATAATCATATACACCCATAAAATATCACTTGGTCCAAGGATAGCTAAATTCCCCTCAAGATCTTTAATTATCAAACTATAGATGTCTTCGACAAAAACTAACGCACCAACGAAAAAGATAATAAAGGCTATCAAAGTTTTAATCATTCGTTGCCGAAGTTCATCAAGATGTTCAATAAGATGTGAATCTATGTTTTCCATGGTGGCCGCCTCCTGTTATACGAAAAATGCCCACCTGTATATACACTATGGACCCTACTGTTTATCCAGCATCTTCTTTTCAGCAGTCGATAGCTCATGTTTTTTCTCTTCCTGTTTATCATCATCAGAAATTAATTCATTTGTTGCACCCTTGAATTCAGTTAATGTCCGTCCAAATGCTCGACCAATTTCAGGTAGTTTTTTCGGACCGAAAATAACAAGTGCAATGATAAGAATTACGACCAAGCCTGGAATCCCAATATTCTGAAACATCACGTCAATCCTCCATTAAAAAAACGTCAGTTGCATTACTGGTAAATTCTTTTTGTAACCTTTCCAGTAAACGTTATTATTCACACCAAAGGGTGGTAGGTGACTTATTTATTCCTTATACATATATTCTCAAAACTGCTCAATTTTATACCTAGTTTATATCTATACATGCCTGTTTTGTTTACAGTTCAAGATTCAAATTCAATCTTTTCTAATAGTTCAAATCAGTTTTTCAGTAATTCGACCATCATGATATCTAACTTTTGTTAGATAATCATTCAGAAAGTTGGAAATGTTATGAGGGGATTTTTTTGTAATTCAAGATTAGATTTAAAAGAATCCTATCATTTAGAAAAATCTATTCATGCAAAAATAACTTTGGGGAAAGATATGAATTAAATAATCATCCTTAAAACTTTGGAAGAGTAAATAAAAACTTAGAGGTTTATGTATTTTCCCCAATAAACGGATTCTATTATTATGTAGAAGATAAATTAGAAACTTTCTTTGTTCTATTATCAAAAGGATTTTTAATCCACAATACATTAAATACAGGAGGTATTTATGAAAAAAATTTGGCTTACTTCTGGAGTAAGTATTGTTCTTGCAGGATGTCTAATATTTTTACTATTTTTTTACAAAGGTCATCAACCATCACCAAGCTCAAATGGGGGAACACAGGGTACTTCAGCTGGTAATGCAGAAGAAATTGTAAGTAATAGTTGTATATCTTGTCACGGGGAAAATTTACAAGGGGGAGCTGGTCCAGCTTTAAATAAAGTTGGTGGAAAATATGAACAAAGTGATATAGAAGATATTATTAATAATGGTAAAAACGGCATGCCAGCAGGGGTTATTTCAAATGAAGAAGCTGCAATCGTGGCAGAGTGGTTATCACGGAAAAAGTGATATGGTAATTTCCAGAGTGATGGACTTAAAAAACATAAAACAGCGCAAATCCATTGAATATGAATTAAGCTGTTTTATGTTTTTTCAGGAATAAAATATATTTAGAAAAGTGAGGGCCATTTCAAAACTATTGACCAAACTATGGTGTTAAATAATAAGCCTGTAATAAAAAGATACCATTGATTTTTCTTTTGTTCCCAACAGAAAATCATAAGAGCAAGACCTATTGACACTCCAATAAAGGAAAGCCATGGAAATAAATCAGTAAACTTTGAGAGAAAAATTGCCAGGCATGCTGTAAATAATAATGATAAAAGGTACTCGGTGAATAAAGATAATTCGCCTTTTACATGATCGCTCATTTTCCCCCCCCTTTTTAATGGGTATTATCTTCATATAATACTTCACGGGAAATTTTTTATACAAAATAGACATTGGTAATTCTTCCTATATTTAATTTGACTTCCTAGTTGTTTCACATGATGGGGTGTAGTAAATTAAAAGCTAATCAAAGTTGATGGTCATTTGATTTTTTTTCAAATTAATTTATGAATTTTTAATATTTAAAAACTTTATATTCAATCGTCCCTAGGTATTATCATCGGTTCTAAAACCCCAAAAATAATGATAAAAAGAGCAAATTGAATCCAATAATCGACTCATTTACTCACAATAATAGTTCCTTATTTAACCGTAACGTCAGTATAACTGATTTACCAGTAGATACCGTTTGCTTGTATAAAAAATCCATGTAAACTGATTCTCCTTGAGAATTCGTTACGACCTTAACAAGAATCGGTCGCTGCATGCTTAATATAAGGCATTTCTACATGAATAGAAAGCACGCCATGGAAAATAAAGTAATAGGAAAGAATAATAAAAATATTGTGATAGTCACCAATCCGTCCACTGAAAAAGCTAACTTTTTTTCGTCAAACTCATTTTCTTGATATTGAAATTGTTAAAAACAATACATATTAACGAAATCTGCGAACAAAACGACCTATAATATGAAATAGATTTTCACTTGATATGATGCATAATTGTAATTTAACCCTTTACGCCAGAAGGCCGCCAATTGGCGGCCTTCTGGCATTCAAACACCTATTATTAATTTCCTTATCCCCTCTTTTATCTGGTCAATTATTCGTTCAAATATGCCCATGCATATTGAGCATAAAGTTCTGCACCGGTAGCAAGCGCATCTTCGTCGATATTGAATTTCCCGTGATGATGGGCCCATACCGTATCTTTTTCATGGTTTCCAGATCCAACTAAAGCGAAGCTTCCAGGTACTTCATCTAAATAGAAGCTAAAGTCTTCTCCACCCATTGTTGGCTTTTCATTATATACTGCGTCTTCACCAAAAGCATTTGAAGCCACTTTTTGCACTAATTTGGCACTGTATTCATCATTAATGACAGCTTGCGTTCCACGGTAGTACTCAACCTGTGCGGTCGCTCCGTAAATATTAGCAACATTTTCAGCATAAACCTGGAGCTGTTTTTCAATATGGTCACGTGTTTTAGGATCAAAACAACGGACAGTCCCTTCAATTACGGCATTTTCTGCAATGACATTAAATCGTGTGCCAACGACCATTTTTCCAACTGTCAAAACTGCGGGATTTTGTGGGTCGACCGTTCTTGATACGACAGATTGTACATTCATGACGAATGAAGAGGCCACAATAGTTGCATCGATACAATCCTGTGGCATTGCACCATGTCCCCCTCTTCCTTTAAACGTTACTGTAAAGATATCTGCTGAAGCGAATGAAGGTCCTTGAGAACAAGCAACCTTGTTTGTTGGCATTTGCGACCAAATATGTATGCCAAAAACATTATCAACACCTTTGACAGCCCCTTGTTTAACCATTTCCTTTGCACCTGTTGCTACTTCTTCAGCTGGTTGAAAGATTAATCGCACATTCCCAGGTAATTCTTCTTTTATTTCGTTTAGTGCCTTCACTGCAATTAATAGCATTGAAGTGTGTGCATCATGACCACATGCATGCATTTTCCCTTCTTCTTTTGAAGCATACGGCAAGTCTTTATTTAATTCTTCAACAGAAAGGGCGTCCATATCCGCTCTTAATGCGACCGTCTTTCCTGCCTTACCGCCTTTAATTTCTGCAATGACACCTGTTGGTGCTGCTTTGCGATAAGGTATTCCTAATTTTTCAAGGTATTCACATATAAAGGCAGTTGTATTTTCTTCTTCCCATGATAACTCAGGTTCGCTATGAAGTTTTCTACGTATCTCTATTAATTCATCACTATAATTTTGAATCGCTTCTTTTATCGTTTGATTAATCATTCTCACTCCACCTCCGTTAAACATTTAGCCACTTCGTAAAATATTTGCACTCCATTTGCTAAATGACGTGCATCAGACCATTCCTCTGGACAATGACTTAGTCCTGCTTTACTTGGAACAAAGAGCATGCCAACATCAGTCACATCGGAAAAAACCATCGCATCATGACCTGCTCCACTATTAATGGAACAGTATGGAATTTCCAATTCAGAACTTTTATCTTTTAATAAGGCTTTTATTTCATCACTCAATACCTTTGGCGGCATATATAACACCTGTTCCGCAGTTGTATGGATCCCCTGTTCATGATAGGATTCGATTAATTCTTTCATCCGCTTGATGACATTGTTAATATGTTCTTCCTTGCTAGATCGGATATCTACCGAAAATTCGACTTTATTTGGGATGACGTTGGCTCCATTTGGTAAAACATGTAGTCTTCCTGTCGTGATAACCGTTCCTTCACCTTCCTCAATCGCAAAGCCCGGTAATTGAGAAATAATCTGAGCGGATGCAACCAATGCATCCGTACGGCGATCCATCGGGGTTGTGCCTGCATGTCCTGCCTTTCCTTCAATGGTTACTTCTAATTGAGTTAAACCAACAATAGTTTCTACAACACCAATGGGGATATCCTTCTCTTCAAGGATTGGCCCTTGTTCTATATGCAATTCGAGAAATGCTTTAATGCTATTGGGATTTCTCCTTTTCGGAAGTGATGAATCCAGACCCATTTTTGACATCGCTTCAATTGTTGTGATACCTTCTTTATCCCTTAGGTTTTTAAAACTTTCCTCACTAAGTGTTCCCACTATTCCTCTCGACCCCATTAGTCCTCCACCAAAACGAGCACCCTCTTCTTCAATCAGGGCAACGATTTCCAATGGATATTTAGGTGTTAATTGATTTTCTGCAAATAGGGCAGCCACTTCTAGAGCGACAATTACACCGGCGGGTCCGTCATACGCACCACCATTTGGAACGGAATCAAAATGTGAACCGATCAAAACGCTTGGTGCATCTTTTAAAGTGCCCTCAAGCTTTCCAAAAATATTTCCGAATCCATCTTCCTGTACTGTTAGACCGGATTCCATCATTTTATTTTTAATATAATTGCGTGTAAGTAAGTCTTCCTTGCTATACGTAAGCCGGGTAGTCCCTTTTCCGGGTGTTGATGTAAATTCGCTCAAATCATTTATTTGCGTTTCTATACGTTCGATAAGACTCACTTAGAATCCCTCCTATTTTACAAGAATTGTACAAATATTCCTGCCAAAATAACCGATACGATTGTAACCGATATAAATCCACCAACAAGCATCGGCGGCAGCATATGGCTTAGCAATGCTTCTTTTTCATTTTCATCTTTTGTTAATGAATTGACGACTTCATTGGTGATAATGTAATCTGCAGGAAATCCGTATAATGCTGTTAAAGATACAGCAAAGGCCATTTCTTTGCTCACTTTTAACAATTTCCCTGCAATGAATGAGAATATATACATGCCAATAACAGCTAAGAAAATGCAAACAACAAGTGGGTAAAGAATCTCCATCATCATACTCGGTGTTGCATTTTTTAATCCATCAAAGACGAAAAGCATAAGGGCCATGATGGCAAATCCAAATCCATTTGCTTTTTGCAGAGTCTGTCTTTCCAAGAAACCTATACTTTTTCCAACAACCCCGAATAGTAAGCAAAGAACAAACGCATTTATTGATATAATCGGCGCTAATCCAGTCGAAACAAGGTATGCGAGAAAAGCAACAACCGCAAGTCTGAAAAATTTAAAATATTCCGTATTATATTTTTCAGGAAGTTTTTTAAACAGCTTTAGTTCCGTCATGCCTTCTGCAGCGGATGCAGTATCACTCTTTTTTACCGTTAATTGCCCATTGCGGTATTGTCCTAGAAGCTTCTTCCCCTCTTTTTTCAAGACAATTGAAGTTAAAGGATATCCAGCAAAGCCTTGCATTACATAAATAACGATGGCAAAAACGGACAAACTCGTAAGTCCTGCATCTGCCGCTCCTTCTGACATGATTATTGAAGATACCATACCGCCTACTAAAGGTGGAATCGCCACAAGGATAGTTTGCAAATCAAATATGAATATGCCAATTCCGAATAATAGTGCAACAATACCGAGAATACCAGATAAGCAGATAATAATCGTTTTCCATTGGTTTACCAATTCTCTTATTGAAAGCAATGTTCCCATATTCGTGATCAATAGGTACATCATCATGGTTGCCACTACCGGTGGAACACCTGCTATTGAAACGATGTCTTGCGGGAAGAATGTCCAATAACCACATAGAAATAGGATTGCGGAAACGAAAACGGAAGGTACCCAGGCTTTTGTTCGTACCGCCACAATGTCTCCTACAAATAAAATCAGAATAACAATAACTAAAGCCAACATCTGTGACATATGAGTTCCCTCACCTTCCAATTAAATATTTTGAATATTCTAAAATAATAACACTAAATCGTTTTATTTTAAAGACAATTCAATATTTTCAGTTAATTGTACACAGATAATAGGAAATGTAAGTGTTTTAATTCTGATTTTACTTACCGAATATTCCTAAAGTTGGATATATCAAAATAATTTTAATCATAAAATTATCTTGATAGAATTTTTATCTCCTTAAGTCACTGAATTATCTCAATTTTTTTTAAAAACAAAAAGCCGTCTAAGGACAGCTCTGATTTATTATTATTTAATATCCTGTTTACTTTTTCCTGTATATAATCTGAATAAAGTAAACTCTTTCTACTTTCATAATTGAATGTTTTTTTGCACTAGAACCAGATTTTCCATCAATAAAAAATACTTACTTTAATAATTGTTGCAGATGTGCCGTCTTCGTAATTGGATAACCTTATATTTAAATTATTGCAGAAATGAACCATGTTCAAGATTACCAAGTCACCTTGCCCTAAAACAATTGACTCTTTTTCATCGATACTCATTCTACTTTTTCCTTTGAAACAATAATACGCATCGGATCTTCTCTTAGATTCGCCATTATCCAACACTTCAGAATGGATTCCATCATTCAAATGAATCGTGCTAAGGTCTCCTTCGCATCCTTCTGCTAACATCAAATTAAAGTCCGTAACCCTCCCAATACTTCGGGTTGCCCAGCCTCCATCAAACCGATCCTGTTCAAATGGCTGTAAATGCACACGGTGCTTTCCTTTATGTTCCAGTAACATTTCACCATCAAGGATCATGATGATTCTCTGAATGCCTGGAAGGTGAGTAAATAAGGATTCGTCCACCTCGACATCTGCTGTGCTTATCCGCCAGTTGAAATCACGGTTCGAGTAATCTCCATCTTCAGGATAAATAGCAAGTTGAGTTGTTTTACCACCTGACCAAAGACTGGTTATTTGTTCACTTTTTCTTATTATTTTTAGTGAATATGACAACTATTTTCTCCCCTTTTATTATTACTTTACTTCAGTTGAAAACAATTTCGACCAGAGTGCAGATCCAAAAAAAATGTGTATTGCCAATAGTGTGGATACAATAAACAGAGAGGCATAACTGAGCTTAGGTGTACTGGTCTCTGACCATCGTAGCATAAATTCATTCTTACTTGATCGTGCTATACACACAAGGTCGTTCATACCTACTTGAAATTGATGGGGTTCTGTTGCATTAATAATCAGACAGAAAAACCAATGTGTATTAACTGCTATGTGGGCAATTTCGGAAAAAAAAGACAATACCGAATGTTCTTGATACAATCAAAAACATTCGGTATCGTCACTATATTCTAAACTATATTTTGACCATTTAGGGCTTTGCAATAAAACCACTTTTTTCATGCATTATAATAAACCCGATAAACAAAGCTACTAATTATGAAATTCATTCCATCATTAAGAACAAATTATCATTTAAATAGATTAATACTTATAATGATAATTGGCATGGCAAAAACATCAATAAGAAATGCACCCACTATCGGAACGATTAAATAAGCTTTACTTGAAGGTCCATATTTAGCAGTGATTGTTGACAAATAGATGTTGAAGCAAGTAACTGCCCTTTTTCTTTTAACTAATTCTAACTTAAATTAAATGTTTGACTGTGTATAGTATACTTATTGATTTTTTCCAAGCTTGGTTCATAGCCAATTCCAGGCAATTCCGGAACTTTGATTATTCCGTTTTCCACTGTAACTTCAGGGTCAATGATATCTTCTGCCCAGTAAAGGGAGGAAGCTGCGGTATCTCCCGGAAGAGTAAAGTTTGGCAGTGAAGTGATTGCAATATTATGCGCTCTTCCAATGCCTGATTCCAGCATACCACCACACCATAGCGGAATTTCATGTTCAAGACATAAATCATGGATTTTCTTGGATTCGGTCAAACCTCCGACACGGCCAATCTTAATATTAATAATTTTACAGCTGCCTAATTTAATAGCTTTCCTTGCATCCTCTAAGGAGTGAATGCTTTCATCCAGGCAAATAGGTGTTTTTAACCTTGATTGTAAATCTGCATGGTCAATGATATCGTTATAGGCAAGCGGCTGTTCAATCATCATTAATTTATAATCATCCAAGGCGGATAGCCGGTCTATATCTTGTAAGGTATAAGCTGAATTTGCATCTGCCATGAGCGGGATTTCAGGATATACTTTTCGGACCTTGTCTATTAATTCAACATCCCAGCCCGGTTTGATTTTTAGTTTAAAGCGTTTATAGCCTTCACCGAGACGAGCTTCAATCATATCTAGGGTCGAATCGATCGAGTCCTTTATTCCGATGCTTACCCCCACTTCAATTTTCTTTTTTGTTCCACCTAACACACTTGAGAGAGAAGCATCTTGCTTTTTCGCATACAAATCCCATACAGCACCCTCTAAAGCTGCTTTTGCCATATAATTACCACGAATATGGGAGAAATATTTTTCAGAGAGTTCATCCGGATGCTTGATTTCATTTTTAAGAATAATTGGAATTAGATAATCCTCGAGTATATGCCAGTTTGTTTTTAAGGTCTCTTCATTATACAGAGGGTCGAGCATCGCAACCGATTCAGCCCAACCGGAAATGCCATCCTCGCTTTTTGCTTCTACAAGGATGAAATCCCTATTGTATTCCGTCCCAAAGCTAGTTGTAAAAGGTTCAAGCAAGTCTAGCTTAAGATGCCTTAGAATAACTTGTTTAATTTTCACTTAGAAATTCTCCTTTGGTGATAAAACTGTTAAAAGACACAGTCTTACCAATTTTTTATTAAATAGGCTGACAGCAGCCTGAAATTACGGGCTCATATTAAAATCTCCCTGCTTATTTCCTTTTTAGCACATAAAACTGAACCGGAATTTCTGTCATGGAGTTCTTTATAAAATCTGTTACCTCCCATCCTTGCTGAAATAAATCGGTAAATATGTCCCTGGTTTTCATTCGCCATTCATTGGCCGCTTGAATATTTGTATCTCTTATTGTTCGGAAATCTTTTGGAATGGCCACAAAAGCTATATCATATTCTTGTTCTGGCAGAGGAAGAGTGAAAGATGGAACTGGCAATCCCTTTTCAATTGTTTCCCATTGAATAAGCGAGTTTTCCATCATAAGGTCCAGCAGAATTTCCCGTCCACTAGAATCCGTTGTCTCCTTCTTGCCAATATGCCATTCGACAAGAAAGCGGTCAGAAGGAACTCCACTGTTTAAAAGATCTTCCATTTCTCCATAGCAGTTTGCGATATATGAGGAACATCCCCCGCCAAGCTTGGCTATATTCAAATACCCATTAATACTTTCCAAAGGATCGTAAGTCCAGGTAATAAGGGAATAGCCGAGCTTTAACGCTTCCTCACGTTGGGCTAACTTTAACTTCTCCCCTATACCTTTGTTGCGAAATTGCTCATCTATGCCTAGAATATGTGAACAAAGATAGGCTGATTTACCATTAAAACCCGGAAAGCTGTATTGAAATCCAATCAGCTGACCCTCGAAATAAGCTCCTAAAACCAAACCGCCGTTTTTCACTGCTGTTATGGTTTGGTGTGAGGGGATTGAATCAGTATCTCCCCAAATGTTAGATTCTAGCTTTCTTACGTCCTCAAGCTCTTCAATTCGATGAAGAGAACAAATTACAATTTCCTGTGGTTTCGTCATGGTCAACCTCCTAAGAAAAGCCCAAGCGCCTTTTTTGTCCAAACAACCATAAGCTGGTCAAGTTAGTTAAACAGCTGTTCGCTTGTCGGGCTAGGCACTTAACCCCTTATTTACTATAAAATGTCGTACTTCCCTATCTTTTTGACAAAGAAATCATTCCTGACTACTGAAATCAGCTTCTTGCAATGGAATTCTTTTTGTTCGCTTTACGATTTTATAGCCTAGAAAAGCCAGGAGAAATAAAGGAAGCCCAATATAAGAAATTAAAATTCCATACCAGTCAATCTCAGAGCCGAAAAAAGCAGAGTAATTTTGTCCCAGGATAGCTGTAACACATAAAATTGTGGCTAATATCGGACCGAATGGATACCATTTTGATACATAAGGCAAATCTTTCAAATCTCTTCCTTGTGCAATAAACGCCTTCCGGAAACGATAATGTGTTATCGAAATTCCTAACCAGGATATAAAACCGGATAAACCTGCAGCATTCAATAACCAGGTATAAATCGTGCCTTCACCGAAAAGGGAGGTTAGAAAGGCTGCCATCCCAACGATGGTAGAAAAATACACAGCGTTCACTGGAATGCCGCCTGCATTCACTTTTTTTAGAAACGAAGGGGCTTTTCCTTCTTTCGCCAGCACCCAAAGGACGCGAGAAGCTCCGTACATGGCGGAATTGCCTGCTGAAAGAACAGAAGTAAGAATGACCACATTCATAACGGAGGCAGCTATGGCAAGCCCGGCGTTTTGAAAAACTAGTGTGAAGGGACTTACCGCAATATCTTCAATATCCGAGCTTAACAAACGCGGATCGTCATAGCTTATTAAAAATCCAATCACGATGATCGCCAATACATAAAACAAGAGGAGTCTCCAGAAGATTTGCTTAATAGCCTTGGGAATATTTTTTCTCGGGTTTTCACTCTCCCCGGCTGCAATTCCTACTAACTCAGTGCCTTGAAAAGCAAATCCAACCACCATAAAGACACTTATTATGGATAAAAAGCCACCTTTAAACGGTGCTTCCCCATTGGTGAAATTTTCAAAACCTACGGCATGACCGCCCATTATTCCAAAAATCATTAATAATCCTACCGCTATAAAAATGATAATCGTTAAAACCTTTATAATGGCAAACCAGAATTCTGATTCCCCATATCCTTTTACCGATAAGATATTCAGGCCAAATATGATTGCAAGAAATAATGCGCTCCAAATGATGCCCGGGACAGAAGGCAGCCAAAATTTCATGATCAGGGAGGAAGCTGCTAATTCAAGAGCGACTACGATTGCATTGTTATACCAATAATTCCATCCGATCGCAAACCCTAAAGCCGGATCGACAAACCTTGATGTATATGTGCTAAAAGAGCCTGTAATAGGAATAAAGGCGGCCATTTCCGCTAAGCTTGTCATCAGAAAGAAAACCATGATTCCGGCAATAATATAGGCAGCTACAGCTCCTCCAGGACCCGCGGTATGAATGATGGAACCGCTTGCTAAAAATAGCCCTGTTCCAATGGTTCCGCCGATTGCAATCATGGAAAGATGCCTTGGTTTGAGCTTGCGCTCCAGCTGTTTTCCATCTGAAGCTACTTGGACATCCGTTTGTGATGCGAGTGCGGTATTTTTCATGAAACACCTCTTAATTAGATTTTTATAGTGAAAAATTCTCTTCTTCTGTCGCCATCATTACTGTGTTAATTAAAATTTTCGTTCCATAAATTAGTGCTTGTAAATTAAACTTCATATCCGGATGGTGAAGACCAGGCGTTAAATCGCAGCCTAACCCTATCATGGTTGCGGTTATATCAGGATTTTGGGCTGTATAAAAATGAAAATCCTCTCCTCCTTGAGAAACACAAGCTGGAACGACATTTTCCGTCCCAATGATATCTCCTATGGCGGCCTCAGCCAGCTTTATCGCTTTTTCATGCAAGCTCGCAGCTGGAACAAATTCTTCCGCAGACCAGGAGATGGATGTACCAGTTTGCACCATTGTCTGATCAATAGCTTCCTTTGTTAAGCTATTTAGTTCATTCATTACAACATTTGACTGTGCTCTGGCATCAATTGCAAAGCCAGCTGTTTCCGGGATGACGTTTGATGCTTTGTTTTTTGTTTCAAATTGAGTCATTTTGATGGAATAAGGAGTTTCGGTAACTAGATTAATCTGCTGTAATTTTTGTATAAGCAAAGCCGCTGCCTCGATGACATTTATTCCATCTTGCGGTCGGGATGCATGGGCCTGAATGCCTTTGATTGTTCCCCTTATTGTTTCGGCAGAGCCATGGACAATGACGGGGGAAGCTTTCATATAAGGAACCTCCGTACTGGGTCTTACATGTACCCCGAATAAATATGTAACATCCTCCAATGCGCCATCATTGATCATTTGAAGAGCGCCTTCTCCTTTTTCTTCCGCAGGCTGAAATATAAATCGGAGAGTGTGTTTAGGACGGATTCCACTGGAGGCAATGGCCAATGCTGTATATAAAACCATTGTGCTATGTGCATCATGTCCACATGAATGATTGGCCTTTACAATTCCATCTACTTCCTGAACAAGCGCATCCATATCAGCCCTTAATGCCACAACCTTTTTTGAGATGCCTGGAATCTCGGCAATGATTCCATGATGGCTCTGAAATGTTTTTGTGGTTATTCCTGCTTTCCTAAGACATTTTAATATATAGCAAGACGTTTTTTCCTCCTGCCAGCTTGGCTCAGCCAAAGAATGCAGGTCATGGTAGGACTTTATCAATGATTCTTGATGCTGATCAATATATTGAATCGGGTTCATAATGATGCACCTCCTCCTTTACATGAATTTTAACTTTATTAAAAACTCATTCATTAAACACTTCATAACTTGAATATAGCCTTTCTAATTTTTGCTGATGGGTATGGATCCGTTTTTCGTCTTTTTGATGTATGCCTGCAATAACCAAGTCCAATAAACTAATAACGGAAGCGATTGAATTGGTTCCGGTTTCTGCGTTTTCTTCAGTTGTCAATGCAATATCAGCGATGCGGCCAACAGGTGACAGAAGGCGGTCTGTAACTGAAATTAAACAAACTCCTTGTTCTTTGGCACACTCAGCAACTTTTAATGTTTCATTCGCATACCTCGGAAAGGAAAAAACAACTATCGCAGACTTGTTAGTGAGGTTACAAAACTTTTCATAAAAGTCACCTGTTGGTGAACATAAACTTACATTTTCCCTTAATGAACTTAGAGTATAGGAGAACCAATAGGCGGCGGCATGGGAAATGCGATGCCCTGCAATTAATACTTGATCAGCCTGGATCAAGACATCGACAGCTCTCCATATATCCTGAACGTTCGTATGATCTAATAGATGTCTTAAAATATGAACTTCGTTTTCTATCACTTTGGTAAATGGATCTTGCTTGTCATCAATGCCGAGAATGGAATCACTATTGGATATGTCTATATGATTTTGGTGCAGCAGCTGTTTTTGAATTCTGGCCTGCATTTTACTAAACCCTTCAAATCCTAATGAATAGGAAAACCGAATGACCGTCGTTTCACTAACCTCCGCTTCCCGACCAATTTGAAATGCCGTTTTAAAGGCGGCTTCATCCAAATTTTCAATCAGGTAAGCGGCAACTTTTTTTTGACCTGCCGATAAATGGTCAAATTTTTCCTTTACTAATAATTTAAAAGGAAGATGTTCCAAAATATTACCCCTTTCCGACGAATCAAATACTTTTTATTATAAAAATGGTGAAGGTAATCCTTCTTTGTTTTATACACTATCACAATTTAATTAGAAAAAGAAGGAGATTTTTGATTTTTTTGATAATTAATAACTTCAAATTTCAATCAGATAATATGCCTTTTAGTTAAAAAGCAAAAAAAACTATAAGAAGGTAGGCAAGTTCGAAGAAAAGCCATTATGCCTACAGTTTTTTTCTAAAAATCCATTACAGTTGATTGGAGCGGGTGTTCGAGACTCCTGCTTAGAAAAGCGTGTCTAGGAAGACCCCGCAGGCGGAAGCCGAGGAGGCTCCCGGGACCGCCCGCGGAAAGCGAGTACCCTACGTTCCAATCAACGTTGAAATTTTACAACCCAACAAAAAACATTCCAGTTGATTTCAGAAATCCGCTCCCTTCTTCATTTTCATTTACTTTATTTGTAAACTCAACAACTTCATTGACATTTAACATCGAGATATATGTTAGAATATTCTGTAGTTTCAACTTATTCAAGGGGGGCAATTTAATGGGGAAATCACTTAAAGGACATGAACTTTTACAAGTTTTAACAGAGGGGAAACAACCTCCGAATTGTGATCTAACGTTACAGATTGAAGCAAATTATGCCCAGGATGGAATTGCGAGAGGTGTATGGAAAGTAGATGAAAAGTTTATTAACGGAATTGGTGTAGCAATGGGTGGATTTGTCACTTCTGCAGCGGATATTATGATGGCTTATGCGATATCATCTAAATTAAGCATCGGACAATCCTTCGCATCCATTGATTTACATACTACCTTTCATCGACCAGTGAGATTAGGAGACGTACAGGTTGAAGCAAAAGTAGACCGAATCGGGAAAAAAACTGCTTATGTACTCGCAGATTTATTTCAAAATGATAAAAAAGTGGCAAGCGTTGTGTCATCACTTATGATCCTTTAAACCAGATAAAAAAGCATGTTGCACAAAAAGCCCTTCGTAACATGCTTCTTTCATTTAAACAATTCGATAAAATCAAGAACGGCCCACAAGATTCACCGCTTCGCCTAATCACTTCATTGTAATTTCCATTTTATATTTTCTTTGGATAGACCCATGATCAAACAAACCATCGCAGCACGGGGCTTTTGAGATCCATGGTGAATAAACCATAATCAATGACAACCATTTCATCATTCTCGTTATATCCGACATTATCTAAACGCAAATCTATGGGTATAATACCGTACCTCAGGAATTTTAATTCCAACGTGATCAGTTTCGTATATTCCTTGATTGCAAACGGCACTTTCGTGTCCACCTTCTTCATGATAATCCAGCCCGTCCCATGCTCCTTAACCGGACATAAATACTTTTTGACTTCCTCATTACAGTTATTATATATATAGGCTTCATTTGCATTGCTTATTAATCCTATTTCTGACAATGCAATTTTTAAAATATAGCCATTATTTAAATCATAGACGACTCTGTTAAGACCATGCCCGATCATTTTATACTTGAACTTTAGCGTTTTTCTGGCGGTAGATACTATTTGTGCAGCGGTTAAATAAAATTGGAATATCCCTATTTGAGATATCCAGGACTCAATGGCTTTTATCTCTTGTATGGACAGCATTGTACTTTTATTCGGCTGATGTATCCTTTCCTTACCATTGTTAATTGGCCACATTCCCTAAATGTCTCCTTTTTTTAAAAATTTATTAATAGAGAGATGGAGTTTCTTGGATGAAAAAACAATAGAAGAATAAATCCATTTCTCAGTTTTTCAAGATTTCCCCTTCGTAATATGATATGTCTTTATTATAAAACGGCTTGTACTGTAGCTGATGATACTAGAAAAAACTACAAATTTTTCAATGAAGGGAAGGAAAAAGAGAAACCTGCTTATTTTTGAGTCTTCTTAAATTAATTCAAAAACCCCGGGGTGGCTTTCAAGGCCAACTCCGGGGTTTTTGAATTTTCATATTTTTATCGTTTTTGGCAAGGTATGCGTCGCCTTTTCATGTACTATGCTAATAAGTCAACATCTTTTGGTTGCTTCATATGATTATTCTTTTTAATGGATAGCGCAGCAATTATTGAAATGGCGGAACAAGCGATTAAGAACCAAAAGGCCCCATTGTAGGATCCTGTAAGGGTGATTATAAAGCCCATGACAAGAGGTGATATGAATCCTGCCGCCTGTGCCCCCATATTAATTACTCCCATTGCGGAACCGATAACCTTTTTAGACATGATTTTATGCGGCAAAGCAAAGGCAACTGTAAAGGCAAAGCTTTTAAAGACCATACAAAGGTTCAAATATACCATAGCTGCTTCAAGGGAGGTCGAGGTAAACATCATATACAGGAATATCCCTGACATGAGCATGCCAAATGCTGCATAATATTTTTCTAAGTTATTAAAAAACCTGTCAAGAACCCATCCGCTGAACAACATAGCAACTCCAGTTGAAATACCCGGTAACGCTGCATAAAAACCCATGGACAACAGATCCATTCCTCTTGCTTCCATCAAATAAGATGGAATCCAGGAAGAAAGCCCCCAATTTACTATTCCGGCAGCAAACCACATGACGGTTATTTTCCACAATCCGGAATTCATCAGCAATTCCTTCATTGGAATTCTATTTTCTTTTAATGGAGCAGTGCTTTCTTTTGGTTTAAAATACACCCAGAAAGCTATCGTTAACAGTATTCCTAGCAATCCGATTACATAAAACATGTTTCTCCAGCCCATAAATAAAATCATCGGCGCAGCCACCAATGGGGCAAGTGCCATCCCAAAGTAATTGGATGACATCAAGTAAGCAGAAGCCTTTGGCCTTTCATCCCGGGGAAAATAATCCGCAAGCCCCTTTTGGGAAGCTGAAGGATACCCTCCTTGTCCAAGTCCAAAGAGAAAACGTATGATAAGTAACGAAATAAGAGACCAAGCAAAACCGGTAAATACGGTAAAAACCGACCACACTATGATGGACCATATTAAGACTTTTCTCGAGCCCAGTTTGTCTGTCAGCCATCCTCCTGGTATTTGCATGATAGCATAGGATAAGAAGAAGCTACTTAAAATCGCCCCGACAGCAGCAGCATCCAAATTAAATTCTTCCTTAATAGATACAACAGCCACACTCATGACCATCCGATCCAAGTAATCAACCAGATAACCAACAAACAGTAAAAATAATATAAAGTGCTTATTTTGGGACACTCCAATGGAACGCTTCATCTTATTCCTCCCTTTTCTACTCATTTTTCGTAGGCAAATTAATTGGAATTATTTATCGACCCTGGAATGTTCCCACTGTATCAATTTTTGAACTTGGAATACTTTTGATTACTTTTCCATCTCGTGCTCCTGTGTATTCCCCCTGGTAAACGGTTAATTTTCCGTTTATATAAACTGCAAGTATGCCTTCTGGCTCTGATAGCGGATTCTCAAATGTAGCTCGATCTTTAATTTTGTCAGGATCGAATATAACAATATCTGCCTGATAACCCGTTTTTATTAACCCCCTATCCTTTAATCTCATCAGCTGCGCAGGAGCACCTGTCATTCGACGAATGGCTTGTTCAAGTGTCAAAGCTCCTTCTTCCCTAACATATTTTCCTAATACTCTCGGAAATGTCCCATATAACCGAGGATGCGGCTTTCCACCAAAAATCCCATCAGATCCTACCATTTGCAGTGGGTGACACATGCCCAGCAGAACATCTTCTGCAAAACCCCAATGAATAACCATGGCTACATTTCCCTTTTCCTCTATCAGAATATCAAATGCGGCATCTTCAGGGGACTGCTGCCTAATTTCTGAAATTTCAATCATACCTTTACCTTCTAAGCTTTTATTCGAAGTAGTTTGAACGGATGTAATAATGATATTTTTCCAGCCACAATTTAACACCCAATTTTCATATTCTGTGTTTGTTTTAAATTCTTCCGTGATTCTTTTTCGTACTTCTGGAACACCCAATCGAATCAGCATTTCTTCCGTTCCCCCTGAATGCATCCAAGGCGGAAGTATGGCATGAAAAACGGTTGAAGCGGCTGAATATGGATATTGATCAAAAGTAATTTCAATCCCTTCCTGTCTAGCGGCATTCATCTTGTCAAGTGCTTTCTTAAATTTATCCCGATTTCCCTGGCCGATTATCTTAAAATGGGAAATATGTAATCTTACACCCGATTGTCTGGAGGCATCTATGACTTCATCCAATGCAGTTAACGAGTGAATGCTTTCATTGCGAATATGGACAACGAAACAGCCGTCATATTTCGCAGTACCCTTACATATTTCAATTAATTCTTCCTTATTGGAAAAAACGTTTGGCGGATATACCAAACCTGAGGACAAGCCTACTGCTCCTGAACGCATTCCTTCCTCGACCAGCAAACGCATTTTTTCCAATTCTTGTTTAGTAGCCGCTCTATCCTCAAATCCCATAACCAAGGAACGGACCGCGCCATGAGGTACTAGGTAAGCAGCATTGCCTATCATCTTTGACTTTTCTAGAAATGAAAAATATTCATCAATGCTATTCCAGGGCCACTCCCCGATATCGCCATTTAGTCCACTTAATTGTTTTTGCCATAACGGCTTTGTTTTTTCCGATACAGGAGCGACAGAAATGCCATCCTGTCCAAATAACTCTGTAGTCACACCCTGAAGTGCCTTTATTTTATGAACTTCCGGAACGGTGCAGAGCAAATCAGAATGGACATGAGGATCAATAAACCCTGGGGAAACTGCCAACCCATTGGCATCGATAGTTCGTACAGCTTGTTCACCGCTTAAATTTCCCATAAAAACAATTTTTCCATCCTCTATTCCAATGTCAGTTTTCGTCCATGGGTTTCCTGTTCCATCATAAACCCTTCCATTTTTTATTATTACGTCTAGCATTTGATCACATCCTATATTTTAGTTAGACTAATAGATTATTTAAACTAGAATCAAAAGGGTAAATAGGTCTGCTTATATTCTTGTAATTAAAGGTTGATAGCTTTGCACTGCTTAACCCTGGCGAGTCAATAGTTATAATTTCTTTAGCAATAGGCATGAAGGCTGCCCGGAAATGGTGAGATGATTTCAATCCAACAATACTTGATTTTTCAACATCGATTCCATGAAGGAGGAAAATTTGTTCATCAAATGTCTGTGAATTTACAGAGCATACAATGATATCCACGTTTCCAACCAATAATCTTGCACTCCTACCCAGGTTCACTTTGCTTCCTTTCCACATCGGTGAGGATTGAATAAACTTGCCATCAGATAGACTTTTTACATAAGCTGATATTTTTAGAGGGCTGCCGTGTAATGTATCTGTTTTACCGCCTAATTCGACTTGAATTAGGGAACCCACACCTTCTTTATGCGCCATTTCCGCAACTCCTGGATCAAAAATAAATCCAAAGCAGCTATTTGGAATGTTTGCTTCAATCATTTCCTTCAATAAAAATGTGCCATCTCCTGGTGTACCCGCACCAGGGTTATCGGAAGCTTCATTAATGATGATGGGCATTTCCTTCTGGGAGGAAGCATATGTAATGGCTTTCTTTGGTGAAGGCAATATAGGAAAAAATTCATCTTTTTTCTCAAAAATTCTAACAGCTATATCATCTGAAATTTTTTGTGCTAATGAGGGTTCATTGTTCGTAATGGCAATTACTGAAACTCCTGCGTGAGGGATATCTGAATATGGGAAGCCGTGAAATAAGGTACAATCAAGCACCTTAGGATGCTTTTCCCATTCCTGGCACCATTCATTGATTTCTTTAATTGGAGAATAGTAGGAAGTAGTAGTAGGAATAAGTAATGGTAATTTAGTTAGAGACATTTCCGGGTTAACTTTACCTTGAATGATACGAGCAGTTACATCAATCGCTTCTATCCCCCTTTCATAGGAATCCGTATGAGGGTAATCTATATTGCCGAGTAGTACATCTGCTTCTTTAACCATGGTTTCCGTAATATTACCATGCAGGTCCAAAGCAGCTACGATTGGTATTTCTGATCCCAAAATGCTTCTTAATTCCGATAAAATCTCACCTTCAATATCGTCAATACCTTCTGCTACTCCTGCTCCATGAAGAAATAGACAAATCCCGTCCAGTTTGCCCGAATTCATAATGCTTGATATTAATAGATTTTTTGCTTTTTGAAACGTTTCAGGTGTTATCGTTCCTGATGGATTGGCCATGGCTGCAAAGGTCGGCACAATTTCAATCCCTAGCTCTTCTCCCCGATGGATCATCCCACCCAAATAATCCAATACACCAGTATGCCTATCGAGAAGTTCCTCTCCTTGGGTCCATTCCCATACTTTAAATAAGTCGACTGTCGTTCTTACTTGAGAAAATGTATTCGTTTCGTGAGCCAACTGACCAATTGCTATTCTCATAAAATTTCCCCTTTCTTCACTATTAAATGAATAAAACCCTATTTGACTGACTCCCTGGAAAATTGAAATTCATATAACTGTCGGGGTCTCCCCCGGTTAATGGGCTGTTCCTCACCCACGATGACAGCTAGATTCGTATTTTCAAGGGTATTCAGGATTCTCCTAGCGCTCCTAATGGTCAAACCTAATCCGTTAGCAAGATCATTTGAAGTGATGCATCTATTGCCAAAGCACTCACAAAAGGAAAGTAATTTGTTTATGGTTGCAATACTGAGCCCAGCTGTTTTTGCTAAATTCATTAGATGTGGGTCGTCACTCCGCAAGGAATATTTCAATTTCCCATCTTTTCCGACAGGCCCAAAAACAGTTCCATCCATGTCAACCACAAAGCAACTCGGTTTATTAACTCTCGCTTTCATAAGTGCTTTACGAGCACTCACTTCCGCTTCGTTTGCTGTATGTCCAAATCCTATTCCAATGGTGGTCTCTACATCAATTTTCATGGCTATCTCATCTAATAGCGGAGCTTTTTTATATTTGTGGGTAGTCCTTTCAATGGCGCCCCGAGTGGTTATAAATCGGACTTCATCTCGTTCTGACCAGTCAAAAATAGCCTGGACCTCTTCACAAAAATCGATTAGAAGATTTTGAAGTGCAGCCTTTTTTCGCTGTTCCCCATATTCTGATATGGGCTTTTTTAAAGAAGAAAGCAAGTTATTAAAATGCAGGATACCAATGGCAATTTGTGTATCGCTTTGAAGCAAGGCCTTCCCCTCCAAAAGAACATTATTCAAGCTAGTTCGAATAGCGGACATTGTAGGGAGAACCCTGAATACTAGCACCCCTAGCCCTTTTAACGATTCGTATACGGATTTAACACAGGTAACGGCCACCTGAGTTTGATTATTTTTCCATAATTCATAATGAAAATGAACCAATTCATCCGCTTTTTGATCAGCTTTCAGAAACATCTTTTCTGGATATATTTCTAAATCCTCAAAACACTCTTTTACTTCTCTATTTGGCAATGTGTCTATACTAATCCTTAACGGTTCCTTGATTGGATTAAAAGAAGTTTCTGTAATGATCTTAAAAAGAGTACGATACAAGGATGTTCCTGTTGAGGGGATAAATACCATAGGTTTTGTAATATTTTGATTCTTTGCCATTTGATAAGGAATTATGCCTACAAAGAATAAAACATCCGCCTCGTCGACTCTTCTTTTAATCACTTCTATTGTTTCCTGTTCATGTTTGTAAGGTGCAGGTAACATGGTAATGTCAGAGTACGATTGGCCGATAGTAAACACTAGTTCTACTAAATCTATAGGACCTATTACTAATACTTTTGTATTCATCCGATCCTCCATTTTTATTTTTCGAATAATACTGAATAGTAAGTTTTTATTATTGTTTATAACTTTAACTATCTAAATAATAAAAGTAAATGTCTGTTAATGGACCGAAATACGTTTTTTTTGAGCAGTCAGTTATTTATTTGGGCTTTCTCCATTCCTTTTCCACTAGAGAATACTATATCTTTTGGCATCCAGTTCGACCTGGGCCTTTATTGATCTATTATCGATATCATATGTTAATTGGGCAATATTAGGAAAAATATGTCTATTTGCCACATATCATTGTTTATCAAGACCTACATTTAAAAAATATAGATAAAATTAAAGGACATTACATATTAGTTTATATCAAATAGGTAATGTCCTTTATTCATTAAAAATCGGGCTCTTATGGATGAATACTTAAAGGAATTTATGGATTTGAATTTGTTGCCATACAATTTTATAAATGTATGAAAAAAGGATGAGGATTGTGCCTATTAATCCGTTTGAAAAATATTCAATGACATGGAAGCCGACATTAAATCGAGAAGATAGACCGATTTATCAGGCATTAGCTAAGCAGTAGAATGTAACATTATATAGGGGCGTTTAGTTCCAGGCACAAAACTTCCACCGCAAAGAGAGTTAGCAGACTTTTTGGATGTGAATCTAAGTATGCTACCAAATCGTGTATCATATGGACCTTTACATGATGAGTATAAATGGCTATACATTGCGTAGGATATTTTGCTAATCATATCTATATCCATTGGAAATTAGATACCAATACAGGAACCTAATACTGGGGAAATTGATGCTTTCCTTGCATAAAAAAATGCCCGATTCCATAATATTAGAATCGGACATTTTATAAAGCTATTAAAGTTAAGGTAAAACTGCTGCCCATTAAATAGACGTCTACTTCCCGGCCTTCGATCCGGGAGTAAATAATTTTTCTTGAAATTTACTTGACATGGATATAAGCGATAAGATTACAAGGGATTTCATATCGCCGTGTGTTTATGCTACGGCTCTCGAGTCGATTTTCTGTTTCCGTTTGTTCTTGTTCTTTTTCTTATACCACCACATATAGACACCAGTGAACATCAGTATAGATGGAGTAAGACCACCGATAGCATACAAAATTTTAGTAAATAGGCCACCAAATCTACTTATTGCCATTTAAAACCCTGACCTTAATGTCCAGAAGTCATTTTAATACCTACTGCCCCTGCAATAATACACATAATAAATAGGGTTAATCTTAAACTTCTAGGTTCATTAAAGAAGATCATTCCTGCTAAAACACTTCCAACAGAGCCGATACTGGTCCAAATTGCATAGGCAGTCCCCACTGGAATAGAAGTTAATGACAAAGAAAGAAAATAAAAGCTTAAACTCCCCAAAAAAAGACACGCTACAGAGGGTAGCAATTTTTTAAACCCGTCTGCACGTTTCAGGCTTATAACACTGCCGATCTCGGCAAATCCGGCAATAAGAAGAAAAAAACAAGCCATTGAATCATCTCCTAACCTTGCATAAATCATATCATTTCCTTTAATGTTTAGGTTGTGCCGGATTGATCTTTATTCCAATTATCCCCAATATCATTAAAGCCATAAAAAATACTTTCAGTGGATTAATGGTCTCTCCCAAAAAAAGCATCCCAATTACTACTGTTCCCACCGTTCCCAATCCGGTAAAAATGGCGTAACCAGTTCCTAAGGGAATGGAATGTAAAGCTTTTGAAAGTAAAAAGAAACTAAAGATTATAATAACTACCGTTACTATACTAGGTATAATTTTGGTGAATCCGTGAGAATATTTAAGACCGATCACCCAGACGATTTCCAAAAGTCCTGCCATTATGATATATATCCATGCCATTTTATCGCTCTCTCCTTCGGCATTGACACTTATTTTTGAACCACGAAGTTCTCCATATATCGATAAATCGCATAAGCTACCCCATTCTCATCATTTTTAAGGGTTGTCGTTGTACAAACAGCTTTTATGACATCTTTCGCATTTCCCATCGCTACGCTGTATCCAACTTTCTGGAACATGGATAAATCATTGTTGCTGTCCCCGATTGCCATAGCCTGATCCAGGGAGCCATTCCTCAAAAAAGCCAATTTTTCAAGGGCCATTCCTTTTGAAGCTCTTTTACTAGTAATTTCAATGTTGTGATCAGCAGATGAAACAACCATCAACTCATCAAACTGTTTGAATTGGTTCCATGCTTCTTCTAATTTCTTTTTATCAAAAGAACATGCCAATATGTTATAGAATTCTTCCTCCTGTTTTAAGATATCATGATAGTTTTCAACTAAAACATATCCAAACTGGTCAAATTGCCTTTCCGCTACTTCAACTAATTCTTTCATATCTGTATTCAAATCTGCGTTTTTCAAACTTTTAATCTCATTATGGAAATGTTCTCTACCCTTTTTAAGAGTATAAATGGCTTTATCAGTAAACACTTCGTAATAATAATTCCGTTCATCTAACCATTGGAGTATAGATTCGACACAATCTTTAGTTATCGTAATAGAAGAAATGCACTTTCCGCTTTTGGAATGGATGGTTGCGCCATTTGTCCCGATTACAAATGGGGAAATCCCGGCTTTTTCACAAATTGTTTGAACGTCAAAATAAGCCCGTCCTGTTGAAATAACTACTTCAAAGCCTCTATCTTGGGCATATTGAACCGCCTTTATATTTTCTTCACTAATTTCATTCTGGTCGTTTAATAATGTTCCGTCTAAATCTATCGCAATGAAACTCATGCTATATAGCCCCTTTTCTCATTCTATCTATTAAATTCTCTTTCTAGCTTTTATACCTGCTATCAATAAAAATCCAATCAAAAAAGAGAGAGAACTCCTTCATCCATCTCGATATGTCCTTTTACGGATTGACTATGCTTGAATCCAATTGATCTCCTCTAATTTTGAATGATTTCTCCATTCCACTGGAAATGGTTGCTCGCAGACAATCACATCGACTTTTTCTAGAGGACAAACTTTACTAAATGTGTCGACACCAATTTTAGAGTAATCCGTTAGCAATATAACTTGCTTTGATACCTCGACCATCTTGCGTGAAACTAATGTTTCATGTAAATGATAATTACTAACCCCACTTTGAATGGAAACACCACCAGCTGAAATGAACGCTTTATCAATATTAAATTGGTTTAACATTTGTTCAGTGAGACCGCCGCTTATAGATTGATGCTTTGGATCAATTTGTCCTCCTAGTAATAGAATTTGTCCTGTAAACTTATTTTCATTGAGCAATTCGGTTAACACAGACGACACAGGAAGAGAATTGGTCAAAATCGTAATGTCTATTTTATTTTCGATACACTGCGCAAATTCAAGCATGGTTGTCCCTACATCAATGGCAATCACATCTCCGTTAGAAATGAGTTCTACTGCTTTTTTCCCAACCTTGATTTTCGCTACTTGATTCACCGTTTTACGCTGTGTAAATGGAGGCTCCGCAAATTCAAAAACTGTTTTAATCGCTCCACCGTAAACCCTCTTTAAAAGTCCTTTTTCCTCTAATATCATTAAATCACGTCGAATCGTTTCCTCTGAAACATTAAATTGATCAACTAATTCCATAACTTTTACTTTTCCCATTTTGTTAAGTTCTTTTAAAATTTCATTCTTTCTTTCTTCTGGCAAAACAGACATATTACTTCCCCCGTGATCATTAATAATTTATAAAATAATGCATTCTTCCTTCGGTACAAGAATATGAACGCGTGCTCCTTGCTCAAACATTTTCCCTCGGTGGTGAAGATAGTCTACAAGGAAAGCGGACTCATCTGTTTCTACTTCATATCTTAAAACATTCCCTGTCATAGAAACATCTTTGATAAACCCTTTAATTCCCCAGTTCTCTTGTAAATCCAAGCTATCCTCACCAGCAGAAACTAATTGTAAAACTTCAGGACGAATGGCGACTTCATTCCCTTTTAATTCTGTGCTGCGAACAAGTTTATGGAAAACTTCCATATTACAAACATTATAATTTCCGATAAACTTTGCAACAAATGTATTGACTGGAGAAGTATAAATTTCTGATGGAGAACCGGATTGTACAACTTTTCCTTTATTCATGACAAAAATTCGATCAGACATCGTCATTGCTTCTTCTTGATCATGGGTAACAAAAATAGTTGTAATATCTAACTCTTTCTGTATTCTCTTTAATTCTTTTTGCAAACTTTTTCTAATTTTAGCATCCAATGCGCTTAACGGCTCATCCAAAAGCAGTACTTTCGGCTCCATGACAAGCGCACGGGCAAGAGCAACCCTCTGCTGTTGTCCACCAGATAATTGATGAGGATACGACTCTTCTTTTCCTATTAAATCAACCATATCAATCATATTTTTCACTTTTGATTTAATATTTTTTACCTTTTTCATTTTAAGGCCGTACGCGATATTGTCAAAAACGCTCATATTTGGGAAAAGCGCATAAGACTGAAATACCATACCGACTTCACGCTGACGCGGTGATAAATTAGTAATATCTTTTCCATCAATTAAGATTCTTCCTACATCCACACCTTCAAGCCCCGCAATGGAACGTAATAATGTACTTTTCCCGCATCCGCTTTGCCCAAGAAGTGTAGCAAATTCTCCTTTTTTTAATGTTAAAGAAATGTCATTTAGAACGACTTGATTTTCATACCCCTTAGTCACTTGATCAATGGTTACATAGCACATTACTTTTCACCTTCTATAGCAGTATTTTTATTACAGTGTTGTTTTTTTAAAAATGAAGGAATTCGCTTCTTATTTGACACGACAGGATTTTTTTCGTTTCTAAACGTAAGTTTTAATACAATCCCCGTTAAAAGTAAAATCATTGAATAATAAGTAATAACAATTGCACTTGTTAAGTGACCACTGCTGTTTAGTTTGTCGGCAAGATAAATTTGAATGGTTTCAAATCGGCCCCCGACAAGCAAATTGGCAAAAGCAAACTCACTAAATAAAAGAGCGACTGATAATAAGGTAGACACTAAAATACCAGATATTATATTTGGAAACACCACTGTGCGAAACGCCTGGAATTTTGTAGCACCGAGTAATTCAGCTGCATCAACAAGCTGCACAGCATTAATCGTACGAAGACTGCTACGAATACCTTGATACATAAATGGCAGAATCGTAATGAAATAAGCACCGATTAAAATCCAAGGTGTTCCGGCAATTTGAATCGGTCCATCTGAATATACCTTGATTAATCCTACAGCTCCAACAATGGGAGGAATTCCATAAGGAAGCATAGCTGCTGCTTGAAGTAATCCTTCCCATTTACTGAAATATACCGTGATGATAAAGATAGTCGGAAGCATAATAACAACACTAAGACCTACTGACATGACAATTAAAAACAGCGTTCGTCGAAAAGCATCATAAAACCGTTCATCTTGAAATAATTCAATATACCAATCCATTGTATAACTCTCAGGTAAAATGGTATGATCCCATTTACCGGCAATCGAGAATAAAAATGTTCCTACAAGCGGAATTAATAAATACATAACTAGTAACCCAACAATCACTTTATGAAAAGTCAATGAAGATTTCATCTTAAATCCCTCCTAATGCGGCGCATCATTCGTTCATTGAACCACATCGCTCCAATCATTGTCGCTGCTAGAAGAACTCCCATCGCACTACCTAGCTGCGGCTTTAATGCAACGTCACTAGCAACTAGAGAGGCAATTTGCAATGACAATAAGTTATAGTTGCTGCCTACTAATGCATACGCTGTAGCGTAAGCTCCCATCGAATTAGCAAACAAAATACTGAATGTACCTACAATACTAGGTAAAAGAACTGGAATCCCAATGTGAAGCCAAAATGATAATGTTGATCCTCCTAATAATGAAGAGGCTTCTTTCCATTGTTTCTTAATTCCTTGATAAGATGGGTAGATGAGCATAATAGCAAGCGGAATTTGAAAATATATATAAACAAGAATGAGGCCTGTCCATGAATATAAATTAAAATCCGCAAACACATCCCCACCAATCTTTGAAAAAAGCAACGTAAACAACCCATTGTTTCCAAGTAAAATAATAAATGAAAATGAAAGGGGAATACCCTCAAAGTTCGACGTCATATTGGCGATCATCAGTAAGCGATTTTGTATTTTTTGTGAGAACTTTGTAAACGAATAGGCTGCAATGACTGCTATAATCACAGAAGTTACAGCAGAAAATAAAGAAATGACAAGGCTATTTTGAATGGCTTGTAAGTAAAATTTACTTTTAAATATGGTGATATATTGATCAATCGTAACTTGAATTCCATTGTCTGCATAAAAACTATTTTTAATCATTGCCACTAATGGTCCTATTTCAAATCCAATCACAAACAAAATAAATGGCAGTAAAAGAGCTAATAAGTAAATTTTTTGTTTTTTAATTTTTCGCAAGACTTCTCGCTCCTCTATGTTCTCTAACAATTTGGGAATTGGTTTAACAACAGTACGTTCGTTAAACCAATTCCCGTCAACCTTCATTCTTCATTTTAATGTTGAATAGTGTATCTTTTTTAAAGGGTATTTTTTCCTTTCAGACCTGGAAATTGATATGAAATCATTTTATTGGACGGCTCAATATCTAAAAGTTCACAAACGAGCGGTGCAAAAGCTAATTGCGGAACTACTTCACTGTAAACGCCAGGCTCTACTTTTGGACTCATGATAAAGAGCGGTACATCACGCTCACCATCAGTTATGCCGCCATGGTTGCCATATTCACTCATGCCATGATCAGATGTAATTAAAATGTGGTAACCTTCTTTGATCCAAATTGGCAAAAGTTGTGCCAACAAGCTTCCCATTTTTAAGATTTGTTCACGATATTCTTTCGATTCCGAACCGAAAATTTCTCCTTTTACATCTACACCGAGCGGATGAATATATAAAAAGTGTGGGTCATACTTTCTGCGCAAAGCTTCTGCATCCATTAACACATGACTGTCCGGATAGTCATCATCCCAATAAAATTTCCCATATTGAATCGGCTTAGACTCTTCCTCTTGCTCACGATCCTCAATAAAATGGAATGGCGCGCGATTATAAAGTTCGCTTACCCAGTAATAAGATACCGTTCCGTTTCTTAAGCCGTTTTCTTTCGTAAGATGAAAGAGACTTTTCTCAGTAGATAAGCGAACGGCTTGATTGGACGTAATTCCGTTCACTGATGCCGGTGTACCTGTTAGTAACACTTCATATAATGGACGGGAAAGACTTGGGAGTTCCGACTTTACTTTGTAAAGTGCTGCCTGATTTGTTTCAACTAGATGTTGAATAAATCCAAGAGCCTCACATGCTTTATCATATCTCATACCATCAACAATAATTGCTATAACTTTATTTGACATGGACTAACACCTCTTCTTGCCAAAGCTGTGGTAAATTTTTAGCCGTTTCTTCCCAAGCTTTGTAATCTTCAATTGGTTTTGCATTTTTGTACTGTTCTTCTGGAACCATTTTTTCAGCTACTTCTTTCGGAAGTTCTACATCGCGAATTGGTCGGGCAAATCCTTTAGCTAAGTTAATTTGTCCTTCATCACTTAAGATATATTCTCTAGTTGCCATTGCCGCATGCGGATGCTTTGCATTTTTGTTAATAATAGTTGCGTAGCCGCTTACGACTGAACCTTCACTTGGAATGGCGACGTCAAATTGATCGCGGTTAATTTGGTCAGCGTAGCCAAGAGCATTGAAATCCCAAACAAGGGCAACTTCCACTTCACCTTTTTCGATGTTAGCCGGCTTGGCATCAGTTAAGCTAAGGCGGCCTTGCTTGGCAAGCTTAGCAAAATAGTCAATTCCTGGTTGGAGATTTGTTTCATCACCACCGTAAGCCTTAGCGGCAGCAAGAACGGCCATTTGGTTCTGTGTACCACGCTGAACATCTCCAACTGTTACTTTATAATCTCCTTTTAATATGTCATCCCATGATTTTGGCGGGTTATCTACTAATTCTTTATTAGTTAAGAATGCAATCGTTCCTTGGTAGCCAACAACCCAATCTCCATTGTCATCCTTTGCCCAGTCAGGTACCTCGTCCCAATAGGAAGTTTTATATGGCATCGTTAATTCTTTTTGTTCCGCGATGGGCCCAAAGGAAACCCCTACATCGCCGATATCAGCTGTTGCATTCTCTCCTTCAGATTCCATTTTGGCAATCTCTTCGGCACTGGATAAATCTGTATCATTGTGTTCCAATGTATATTTTTTCATCACTTCATTCCACGTTTCTCCCCAGTTAGCCCATGAATCAGGCATACCGACACTATTAATTGTCCCCTCTTCTTTTGCCTTTGTTTCAATTTCTTTCAGGGTTAACGAACTTGGATCCTTAATAACTGGAGCAGTCTCCTCTTTAGTAGCTCCACAAGCAGCTAATCCTAGTACACTCACTCCTAACATCACAGCTTGAATAGACTTGTAACAATTCTTCTTGAATGTGTAATTCATAAAAAGTGCCTCCATTTAATGTGGAATTATTAATGTTTATTACTGTTTGTTACGGATTAATCATAATCATTTAATATAAATCCCACATTAATCCAATGTTAAGATTTTGTAAATCAGTTCTTTATTTGACCAATTCATCATCAGCTTTTATGTTCATACAATTGAAAAGGATAGCTTTTTAATAGTTTCGCGGGATTTGGTAGGTTGACATTTTGCATCGTATCGACGGCAAGCTCCTTTGCTTGTTTTTTATTCAATGAGGTAGTACCTTCCTTTGTTTAAGTTCAAAATTAATGTCCTTTACAAAGGGGGACCTAAAGGTAACTGAATGGTAGCTGGCATACGATATGTAACCTCGTCCCAGTGAGCCCAAAAGTTAGACACTTTATTTAAATAAGCACAGCTTTGAGGGCATGAACCCGGAAATCTACTGGGCTCATGCCTTTCTTACGATTAGTCAATGTCTTTGTTTGAATTAATTTATTAGTATTTAGAATGTACAGAGTGTTCA